>JASHVM010000667.1:0-10785 GCA_030044595.1 Streptosporangiaceae bacterium | reverse complement strand
CCAGAACATAGCCTCACGGGCTTTGCCGACTCGCCGGGTTCATAAGGTCTCACTCTTCTCCGATGTGAGTATGAGTCCAGTCCTGAATGCTGCCTGATTCTGCTGCGTAGACTCCAGGCGTCGGACGGTAGGCGCAGGAGGGTGCCGTGGGAGTCGACGCTGCCAGTACCGTTTCCTCGCTCGCGTCCGGGGTGAAGATCACGGTCGGTTCTGGCGGGCCTTCGCTGCGGCCGATGATGTGGATGTTCCTGGCGATCCTGGTTACCTTCCTGACCGCGAGGACTGTGACCAGGCTGATCCGGTCGGGCAGCGGCGCCGGGGCGGGATTGGGCAATGTCCGGATTGCGGGCACTCACATTCATCATCAGGTTTTCGGCATCTTGATCATCATTGGCACGGGCATCGTCCTGGTGTCGGCGATGCCCAGGGGTGCCGCGCTGGATGCGGCCGCGGCGGTCTTCGGTGTCGGCGTTGGCCTGACCGTCGATGAATTCGCGCTGTGGCTGCACCTGGATGATGTCTACTGGACCCGCGAGGGCCGGAAGTCGGTCGACGCGATCTTCTGCGTCCTGGTAATTACCGGAACGCTTATCGGCGGGGCCAGCTTCGTGACTGGCCGCGCCGGGACGGCGGCATGGTGGTCGTCGGTCTCCGTCCTCGCGGTCACCCTCCTGCTCTGCGTGATATGCCTGCTCAAGGGAAAGATCGTGACCGGCGTCATCGGTGTGTTCATCGGCGTCGTCGCCCTCGTCGGCGCCATCAGGCTGGCCAAACCGGGCTCATGGTGGGCGGCGCACCGCTACGCCAGCCGGCCGCGGCGGGCCGGCCGGGCCGCGCGCCGCTACGATCAGCGTCACCAGGAGCGCTGGAACCGGCTGCGGGACCTGGTGGCCGGCGCCCCCTCCGAAGAAAGGCAACGCTGATCGCGTCAGCCGAGGAAACCGGTGACCAGGCCGGGCCGGATGCAGAAGAACAGGTCGCTGACGACCATGGTTGAGCCGTAGCGCTTGACCAGCCCGTGGGCTTCGATCATCGCTCTACGCGAACGGGGCGGCGAGGTCGCAATCGGGGCCGCTCGTCGCAGCGGCGGGTCCGGTCGCGAGATAGGTGAGCCGCAGGCCGAGGTCGTCGGGCGTGAGGGTAAGACGCTCATCCTCGATACCCTGCTCCTCCTTCCAAGCCAGCAGCGCCTCGAACGCGAGCTGCCACTGGACGGCGGTCACTCCGGTGGCGGGACCCAACGCGACGAACGCCTCACGGTGCGCGGGCTCGGTCCGCAAGGTCAGCTCGGGATAGCGCTCCGCAAGAGCGCTAGCTCCCGCCTCGGGAACCGGCCTGCAGCATTCGACCAGGCCATCGCTGTCGGCGCTCGGAAAGCCCCAGTAGATCAAAAACCAAGCGCCTTCTCGTCCTTGCATCCTCGGGAGCGGGCGCTCGCGGAAGATCCCTATGAACTCCTTGCCGAGCGCCCAGACGCCCTGCTCGTCGACGTTGCGCTTCAGGCAGAGCAGGCTCCGCTCGGGCATCTCTTGAGTGGCGACTTCGTACATCACGGACCTCTTTCCGCGCAACCGGTTGACGAGGTAATCGGCTAGATCGCGCCGCGCGTCGTGTGCCGCTTCGGCGTCGCGCCAGTGCTCAGCGATGCGTGTCGCCGCATCGGCCGGATCGCACGCGAGCAGCTCCTTGACCGCCGCGAGCGGCAACTGCAACTGGCGCAGCATCACGACAAGGCGTGCCTGGTCGAGCTGGGCTGGTTCGTAGTAGCGATAGCCAGACGCTTGATCGACGCGCGACGGCACCAGCACCCCGCGTTCGTCGTAGAGGCGGAGTGCCTTCAGTGACAGGCGGGACCGTCGTGCGAACTCTCCGATGCTGATTTCTTTCACGCTGACTCCCTCGTCGCCGGGCCGATCCGGCCCGGCAAGATGAGTGTGCGGGCTCCCCCAAGGTGAGAGTCAAGGCTGCCGGCCGCCAGTCATCTCCCGGTAGCGGAAGAGGGCCTCTGCAACGGGGGGAACGCTGCGCGCCCAGCGACGCTCCGGGACGCTCAACTCACGCTCAGCGGTGGCGAGGCCGGGCTTCGGGTGGGTCGGGATCTTCCGACCCCGGCGCGCCGGTCAGCCCGCCAAGGCCACCCACGTACTGCAGGTCCGCGAAGCATAACCAAGATGGAAAAGGCCTGAGTCTACCGGCCGACTGAGGCAGCGCAAGCCGGTATTGAAGGCACGGGGCCGCAGCCCGCGAATCCCGCGGTCAAGGCTGAGCGGGACCCGGCTGCGCGTCCGCACAGATAAGGGCCAGCGCAATTACCATTGCCGCGCCGGATCGCGGCCTGGACGGAATTCAGCTGTATTCCAACGGTTCCCTGGGCGCCCAGGTCTGAGTTCACGGGTGCCGCTGTCTTATCGGTCAGAAACGTCACTCAAATCCCTCCCGGCCGCACCAAGGATATCATAAGCCGCTTCCCAGCGCACGAATATCTCGCCGAGCCTGTGAGGAAAGCAGTCCCGCCAGTCACTGCAGCTCTGAGCCCCAAGGCCAAGGCGAACGCGCCAGGCGACCTTTACGGGTCCCAGCAGTCACGGCGCACCTTGACATGTTCGGTTGGGGATGTCTAAATAGGACGGAGAACCCGGCAATCCAACGAGGCACATACCAATCAGACGTGTAGCGATTTGAACCGCGATCTCTCAAGGACCTGCTAACGAAATTACCGCTGCCGTCCGGCGGCTATCGGCCATGCGGAATTTCCCGCACAGCTTAGGCGGACGCAAATATGCCATTCGGCCGCCGAACGGCACCACCGCTTGACCGAGACCTGTTACTGGAAACCATAACGAAATTCTCGCGCTCGTTTGATGGCTCCGGGAAAGTCCCACATCCTGCTCCGGAGGATATTTCGGCCAGTGTTGACAAAGCTCGCTCTCGGGTAGCGAGGGTGGCGCGATGCTCGGGGCCGTCGAAGATCTCCCGGCAAGAGGCGCAGTCGGAAAGGGGGGTTTCGTTGATCCGGTCAGTGCTCATGCGGTGCCGTTCTGGTGCCCGGCACGCGCGACGCGTGGTTGCGATCGCCGCCGGCTGCGGCGTGATCGCCGTCTTGGCGGCCGGCCAGCCAGGCATCGGTCCCGCGGCCGCCCAGCCCGCGGTGCTCGGCCTCGATGTCAGCGACCATCAGCCCAGCATCAACTGGAGCGCGGCCGCCTCCGCCGGGGTCCAGTTCGCCTACGTCAAGGCAAGCGAGGGCACCGGGTTCGTCAATCCCGACTTCGCCGCCCAGTACGACGGCGCGTACCAGGCCGGGCTGATCCGCGGCGCCTACCACTTCGCGCTGCCCAACCAGTCCAGCGGCGCGGCGCAGGCCAGCTACTTCGTCGCCAACGGCGGCGGCTGGACTGCAGATGGCCGGACCCTGCCCGGGGCACTGGACATCGAGTACAACCCCTACGGCGCCGAATGCTACGGGCTCAGCCAAAGCGCCATGGTGTCGTGGATCGCCAGCTTTAACGACACCTATCAAGCCCTCACCTCCGTCTGGCCGGTGATCTACACCACCACCGCCTGGTGGGCGAAATGCACCGGCAACTACGGCGGATTCGCCGACCAGGACCCGCTATGGATCGCCAGTTACCAGACCACCGCGGGCACGCTGCCGGCCGGCTGGAGCACCTACACGTTCTGGCAGTACGCCTCGGTCGGCGCATTCCCCGGCGACCAGGACACCTTCAACGGCTCCAGCAGCCAACTGCAGGAGGTCGCTGCCAGCAGCTAGGCCAACATAAGGCGTAGCGCGGCGGCGCGCCCGCACTACGCGCGACATGTCAGGGCGTGGATACTGCGGTATGCGGGTCCTAACGGGTTACCGGCGCGGCGCGAGCCACCGGGTGTCGATCCGGCCGTGCCGCATCCGGCCTACTAGGCGGACGCACAGCGTTTCCGGTGTGTTGTCGCCTGCGTCCCTGCTGATCGCCAGCTTCGTGTGCCGCACCGACAGTTCGTTGGCGTCCACCACCATGCCCGGCGCGAGGACCAGTTCCACGTTGCCGCCGCGCACCCGCAACTCGATTACCAGCTCGGGTCCGCTGCGGACCGCGCTGGTCAGGTCCAGCAGCACGTCGCACCAGACGGTGCGCAGTGCCAGCCGGTGCGGCAGCGTCCACCGGCCGTCGCGGCGCACTGAGCCGTGCCGCTCGTTGATGGTGAGCAGTTCGGCGGCCGGCTTGGCCGGGGTCATGGCGAGCGGGAGTGTGAGCGTGCCGCCGCCTGGCGCCGCGACCAGATCGGCGGTGAGCGGAGCCAGCGCGCCGATGGTGCGGGCGGCCAACGCCGCGTCCAGCCGCTCGTCGAACTCGGCCTGGTCGAGCCGGCCGTCGGCGACGGCGGCGCGCAGCAGTTCGATGACCTGGTCGCGGTCCGCGTCGGACGCGCGCAGCTCGGGTGAGCTGGGCGGGTCTGCCGACATCCGGCCTCCTTGCCGACCACGTGGTGCACCCGATTCCCCGGGTCCGGAAGCTCCCCGACGCACGTCGGATTAGTCATCAGTATGCCCTTCTCAAACGATCTTGCGATGGCAGGTGACCATGGCGAGCTCGTGCGCGAGGACGAAGACGCCGAGGCACGAGGCGAAGGCGCGTACCGGCCCGCATGGGTCGCTGGAGGGTAAATCTGGTGCATCATCCGGTGGCGCGCAGTTAGGCTGCCGCCGTGGCTGAACCGAGCGCAGCGGTTGCTCCGGTTCCCGGCCTGCCCTGGGAGTCGCTGTCGCATCGCCAGGTGCTAGCCGAGCTGGCTATAAGGGGCTGGGTGCCCTGCGGGGTGGGCGACTGGGCGGTGGCGCTGAGGTCCCCAGACGGCGCCTTCGCCGCGAGGGTATGCCCGTTCGACCCGGCGTACTGGGCATTCGTGGATCTGTGCCGCGCGTGCGCCGGGAACCGGTGGCTACCGGAGATCGAGCTGGCGGCCGGCCTGGAGGGCGGCGGCTCGGTGGTCTTCTTGGAGTTCGTCGCGCCGGTGGACCACCCGGTCACCGGGCAGTTCGCCGGGCAGTGGCGGGCCCGGGCGGGCGATCCGGAGTTCGCGGAGGTCCGCCGGGCCGCGCGGATGATCGACGCGCAGTACCGAGCATCGACGCCCTGGTGGGGCAGGTGCGACCTGGACGACGCGCACATCTTCGCAGCCGCCGGCCGGCCGGTGCTGATCGACGTCTTCTGCATGGCGGGGACGGAACTGTACCGCGCGATCCTTGACGACGTCGCCGAGGTGCACCGCCGGATCCCGCGCGAGCAGATGCGCTACGCACTGGACATCCCGTATATCGCCCGGGAGAACAGCGCCGCTGAGATCCTCGCCCTCAAGAACGCCTGGGCGCGCGCCGCCGGGTGACCGCACGGTCCGCAGGGCAATATTTCCGCCGCGACGGTATCAGGGCCGGGAATCGATGCCTCCGGCCAGGTAGAGGTCGGCGCGCCGCGCCGCTCGGCTGACGCTGGTTCGCCGATCGTTAAGTGCCGGGGAGCTGGCGCCGGAAGTGCCAGCTGGGTGACTGAGGGCCTCATGCCCGGTCAGCCGAGCTGGCCGCTGGCCGCGCCGGGTTGCTGCGGATCGGAGCGCGGGCAAGACCGGTCCAGGTGAACCCAGGCTGGGAACGCGTGGGTCACCGGATCGGGTGACGGATACGGGGGTGTTGACGATGGCTTTCCCGTCAAGGGGAACGGCTGCGAACGCTACTCGAGCGGCGCGCCGCCTGAGGACCATTCAGTTAAGACTTGGGGGTATCAAATGCCTGTTCAGATTGCCGGGCCGCAGAGCGTCGGCGGGGGGCCGGACGCCGGACGGCGCGCCGTTCTGCTGACCGGTGCGTCGGGCGTCGTCGGGCGCGCTCTGCTCCGGCGGATTCGTGACCTTGACGTCGTGTGCTTGGTGCATCGGTCGCCGGTCTGCGGGCCGAATGTGACTACCGTGCCGGGCGACATTGCCGAACCGATGTTCGGGCTGGGCGAGCAGACCTACGCGGAGCTGGCGGCCAGGGTTGAGGTGGTCATCCACTGTGCGGCGGTCACGGATTTCAACCGTACTGACGGCAGCCTGGAGGCGACGAACGTCGCAGGGACGGAGCACGTGGCCGCCTTCGCCGCGGCGGCGAAGGCCGTGCTATACCACGTCAGCACCGCGTTCGTGCACACCACGGTGGATGGTGACCGCGGCCGTACCGCCATCGGCTATGCCGCGTCGAAGTCGGCAGCCGAACAAGTCGTGCGGTCCAGCGACGTGCCACACGTCATCCTTCGCCCATCGGTCGTTATCGGCGACTCCGCCACCGGGGAAATCGCCGCGTTCCGGGGCCTGTACCAGGTCGCGGCCGGCATGTTCGCGGGTATCGTTCCGATGATCCCGTTCGACCCCGGCTGGCCGATCGACTTCGTGCCCGCCGACGTCGTGGCCGATGCCATCGCCTGCGTTGTCGAGAACCAGGTCAGCGAGGGCGAATTCTGGATCAGCGCCGGCGACAAAGCGCTCCGCCTGGACGAGGGCGTCGCGGTTGCCGTCGAGCTGGCACGCGGCCTGGGCGTAAGCATCGACGTGCCGCGGTTCGTGCCCCCGGAGATGTTCGACCGGCTGATCGGCCCGGTCTTCCTGGAGGCACTGCCGACCAGGATTCGCCGGAACGTGCTGCGGATGCTGGAATTCTTCACGACCTACCTGCAGTCCGGCCAGGCCAAGCCCAGCAGCCTGGACCAGCTTGTTGCGCTCGGCGCCAGGCCGCTGCCCGACCAGCGCGAGTCGCTGCGGAACAGCCTGCAGTACTGGGCTGCTCAGAATGGCTACGCCCAGCCACCGACCGGACGGGCGGCCTGAGGTGACCGCGCCGGCCAGCCGGGATCGCGTGCTCGATCGCTACACCAGGCACGTGAGTACCTCCCTGGCCAGCCTGGCACGGCTGGTCGCGGCGCCGGTCGAGGTGGCTGCGGCTGGGTCGAAGGTGCGGGGCAGCGACGGGCACACCTACCTTGACTGCGGGGGTTTCGGCGTCTTCCTGCTCGGTCACTGCCACCCGGCCGTGGTCGCGGCGGTCCGCGAACAGCTGGGGCGTAACCCCCTCGCCACCAGGCTGTTCCTCAACCCCGAGCTGGCAGCGGCGGCCGCGGATCTGGCCGGCATCACCCCGGCCGGCCTTGATTACGTCTTCTTGACGAACTCGGGAGCCGAGGCGACCGAGCTCGGGCTGAAGCTGGCGCGGCTGGCCGGCAAGCGTCACGTGATCGCGATGCACGGCGGATTCCACGGCAAGACGCTCGGCGCGCTGTCGGTGACCGGGCGGGCGCAGTACCGCGACCCGTTCGGCCCGCTGCTGCCGATGGTCGACTTTGTCCCGTTCGGCGATGCCGCCGCGCTGCGGGCCGCGCTGACGGCCCGGTCGGTCGTGCTGCTGGAGCCCGTCCAGGCCGAGGGGGGTGTCCGGCTGCCGCCTGGCGGTTACCTGCGGCAGGTCCGGAAGGCGTGCACCGAGGTCGGCGCGGTGATGATCTGTGATGAGATCCAGTCCGGCATGGGCCGGCTGGGCGCCTGGTGGGGCGCTGACCTGGCCGGTGTCACCCCGGACGTGCTGCTGACGGGCAAGATCCTCGGCGGCGGCGTAATGCCCGTCGGCGGCGTCGTCGCGTCCGCGCAGCTGTTCGCACCGCTGAACGCCGACCCGCTGCTGCACTCCTCCACGTTCGCCGGGAGCCCGCTCGCAGCCGCCGCGGTCACCGCGACGATCGGCGTCATCAAGTCCGAAGGCCTGCTCGAACGCGCCCGCGAACTGGGCTCCCAGATCCGCGGCCTCGCCGCCGACGCCGTCATGGCCTACTGCCCGAACCTGGTCACCGAAGTGCGCGGCCAGGGCCTGCTCATCGGCATCGACTTCGTTTCGCCTGACGCCGCCGCCGAGTTCCTGATCGGGTTGCTGGACCAGCACGTCATCTCGTCCTACTCGCTCAACTCCAGCAACGTGCTGCGCCTGACCCCGCCAGCGATCCTCGACGCCGCAGACCTCAACTGGCTCGCACGCGCTCTGACGTCGGCCGCCAGGCATATCTGCCGTGTCGTCCGGGCCGCCGCCTGACGTCCGTTCCTGCCCAGCTACTGTCCTCCAGGAGATCCAAATGCGTACCGTTCACCTCCGGCTACATGTGCCGCACAAGCCAGCGAGCGAGGTATACGCGGCGCTCGCCGACTTCGAGCGGTATCCGGAACTCTGCGGCGCGGTAAAGACCGTCGCCACCACCGAGGTATCCGAGAACCGCACCGTGTCGGCCTGGGAGGTCACCTTCCGCGCGGGCCTGCTGCGCTGGACCGAGCAGGACAATTTCGACCCCGGCGCCCTGAGCATCAGGTTCCATCAGCTCGAGGGCGACGTCGCCGTCTTCGACGGCTCATGGCGGTGCGCCGATGCCGCCCAAGGCAGCGAGATCATGTTCTCCGCCAGGCTGGACATGGGCATCCCGAGCCTGGCCGATGCCCTGGAGCCGATCGCGGTGCGGACGCTGGTCGACAATATCGTCTCGATCGTGCGCGGGCTGGTCGGCCGTGCCGAGCTCGTCGCCTCTGAGGTGGCGGTCCCAGAGCGGAGCGGGTCATGAACCTACTGCGCACCGAGCGGGACACCCTGGACAGCTACATCCCGGGGCTGGACAAGTACCTCAGCGAGGTTCCGCTGCTGGAGCTGGAGAAGCCCGGGAGCGGTGCGCTGGCTAAATTCCGCGAGCTGGGCGGCCCAGCCCTGCTGGTGCCCGCCGAGTACGAGGGCAAGGGAGCCAGTTTGCTGGACGCGGTGCGCATCCAGCGGGCGGTGGGCAGCCGATCACCATCGCTTGCCGTAGCCACGACCATGCACCACTTCTCCGTTGCCTCGCTGGTCGAGCTGACCGCGGCCGGCAACGGGTTCGAGTGGGCGATGCTCGTGGCGATCGCGGAGAACTCATGGCTGCTCAGCTCCGGCTTCGCCGAGGGCAAGCCGGGTCAGCACATCCTGACGCCCACCATGCGGGGCATGCCGGCCGAGGGCGGCATCATCGTCAGCGGCGTGAAGAAGCCGTGCAGCCTCACCTGGTCGATGAACCTGATGAGCGCCAGCGTCGCAGTCGACGACCCCGCCACCGGGACGGTCCGGCTGGCGGTCGTGCTGATCCCGGCGGAGTCAGCGGGCATCGAGCGCGCGCCGTTCTGGCAGACCATCGCCTTGGCCGGCGCGGAAAGCGACCAAGTCACGCTCACCGAGGTGTTCGTTCCGGAGGCGCTGATCTTCTACCCGCAAGACGGTGAGTCGATGGATCCGATCCAGGCGCGCGGGTTCGTCTGGTTCGAGCTGCTGGTCTCGGCGTCCTACCTCGGCGCCGCCACGAACCTCGCCGCGCGCGCCGTCGCCCGCGGGCGAGGCTCGGATGAGGACCGCGCTGGCCTGGCCATCGAGCTGGAGGCCGCGGCCGCGGCTCTGGAGCAGGTGGCCACCGGCGTGACCGCCGGCGATAACGATGCCCTGCTCGCGCGGGCGCTCTACGCGCGGTTCGCGACCGAGCGGGCCATAGAGCGCGCCGCCATGGCGGCCGCCGCGGCCCTGGGCGGCATGTCATTCATCGAGTCGTCCGAGATCGCCTACTTGCTCGGCGCCATCCGCGCCCTGGCCTTCCACCCGCCGTCCCGGGCCGCCGCCGCGGCCCCGATCGCCCGCTACCTCGCGGGCGGCCAGCTGACCCTCTGACACGACCCGCAAGGCCATGACCACGGATTCGCAGACCGCGCCGACCGTCGACGCAAGCGCCTTCCGCAAGGCGATGGGCTCGTTCCCGACCGGAGTCACCGTCGTCACCGTGGCTTCGAGCGACGGCACCATGCACGGCCTGACGGTCAACTCCTTCTCGTCGGCGTCGCTGGACCCGATGCTGGTGCTGGTCTGCCTCAATGAGACCAGCCGCGCCATGGGCCTGATCGAGCGGGCCGGGGCATTCGCCGTAAACGTGCTCTCCGCAGGACAGCAGGATGTCTCTCGCTGGTTCGCTAGCCGGCACCGCCCGGCCGGCTCGGCGATGTTCGACGGAGTGCCCCTCGAACCAGGCGTAACCAGCTGCCCGGTGCTGGCCGGCGCCGCGGCGTCGTTCGAGTGCCGGCTGCGGCAGTTGTACCGCGCCGGTGATCACCTGATCGTCCTGGGTGACGTCGTCGCGCTGGCGCACCGTCCCCAGCTGGAGCCATTGATCTTCCACGCCGGGACGTACAAATCGCTGGAGAATGAGTCCGGGCGCGGTCGCACAGCTGCACGACGCTTCCCCCGCTCCAAACCACAAAGTCCCCGGCATGATGGGCGCATGAGACGGGTAGTTATCCTCGGCCGCGGCGCTGCCGGGAAGTCCAGACTCGCCCGCCAACTCGCCGACCTGACCGGCCTGCCGCGCAGCCGGGGAAGCCGCCGCGGGCCGCGAGCAACGTCGCGCTCCGTGCCGAACCCCTGCACCCGACGCGGCGCCGGTCTGGTATGAAGCCGTCATGTGGGTTGCGATGAGCGCTGCCGAGCGCGACGAGTTCCTGGCCGGCGTGCATGTCGGCGTGCTAAGCGCGGCAATAGGCACCGCAGGGCAAACGCTGGCGGTGCCGGTGTGGTACAGCTACCAGCCGAGCGGGCTGCTGACGGTGCTGACTGGCCGCCGGTCGCGCAAGGCCGCGGCGATCCGCGCCGCTGGACGGTTCGGCCTGTGCGTGCAGGACGACAGCCCGCCGTACCGGTACGTCAGCGTCGAGGGGCCGGTCGTC
>JASHVM010000666.1:0-4495 GCA_030044595.1 Streptosporangiaceae bacterium | reverse complement strand
ACCGCGATCACGTCCACGTGGGCGCTGTTGCCGGCCTCCAGGGCGACCGTCGGGCACCAGGACCACAGCGCGGCAGCGCGCGTATCCCGGCCGAGCCTGCGCAAGCCGAACAGCAGCAGCACGGTGACGAGCACGGCGGCCAGCGCCGTGGCCGCCTGGATGGGCGTGGTCGAGTCGTCGGCTGAGGGCAGGTAGTGAACGCCGAGGAAGTACGCCTCGGCGACCGGCGGGTAGATGGTGGGGACCGTCGGCCGGTTGATGGCCGTGCAGCCCGCGGCGAGCTCCGCGGCCGGATGCTGGCTGACGTAGGGCTGCGACACGCAGTACTCGGCGCCGGGGTGCCAGAGGAACTCGTTCCGCAGCCCGGTGAGCTGGCGTGCGGCGGGAACGTACTCGTACGGGTCGATGCCCGCCGCCTGCACCCGCCCGTCCCAGATGTAGCGGTACAAGTCGTTGCTGTTCTGCGGCGGCGCGGACACCGCAGCGCACTGGACGGCGATGCCGCCGATCAGGATGAGCAGGACCGAGGCCCGCAGTGGCGCCTTCCGCAGCAGCCAGGCGGCGCAACCGAACGCGATCCACGCGCCGATCAGCAGCGGCAGCGGGCGTATCTGCGCCGGGTTCAGGCCCGGGCGTACCAGCAGCAGCACCAGGCCGGCCAGCACCGAGAGGGCCAGGCAGATCGCGGCCACGCGGAGTTTGCCGTTCATGGGCCGTAGGGTGCCATCAGGCGCAGCCTGGGGGGCGCCCGCCGCCTGGGCCGTAAGCATTCCTTAACTCCGGTGACCACGGCCCGTTCCGGAAAAACAGGGCAGGAACCGACGGACGCGAACCACCGGCCGTCGACCGTCCAGGTCTCCACCTCGCCGAGCCCGGCGTCACGAGCCACGTCCTCGATGTGGTCCGCCCCGACGAACGCCCACGGGAACCACGGGCTGGACAGTCCGCTGACCCGCAGCCGCACGTGGTCCCGGCGCAGCGGCGTCCCCGGCGGCTGAAGCTCGACCAGGGCGCGGCCCTCAGGGGCGAGCAGTTCCGCGGCCCGGCGGAGCAGCGCCGCCGGATCGCCGCCGATCCCGATGTTCCCGTCCGCGAGCAGGACCGCCATCCAGCGGCCGGTGCCGGGGACGCGGCCGAACACGTCACGCAGCATCACCAGCGCACCGGAGGAGCGGGCCAGGTCAACGGCGTAGGGCGTGATGTCGATACCCAGGGCGGGGATGCCGCGCTCAGCCAGCGCCACGGTAAGCCGGCCCGGCCCCGAGCCGATGTCGAGCGTCGGGCCCTGGCAGCGATCGAGAACCGACTTGTCAGCTGGGCTGACACGCAGCCATCCCTCGACGGGAAGCGGCATGCGGCTGCCGTCGGCGTGCTCGATCTCCGGCTGCAGCCGCCCGGCCAGCGCGTGCTCGTAGAGTTCTCCGATCACGCCGACTCCTACCCCTAGAGGCCGATGATCGCGGGCCGGAGGATCGATCCCGCCCCGCGATCGCTGAACCGCCCCGCCGCTGGAGGCCGGGGCAAAACACCCTTAGTGTTAACCCCTGGCGGAATACCGCGCGGCAAGTTCGGCCCCGATCGGCCCGGAGCTCACAGAATCGTCAGTGTGCTTACGGACTGATGACGGCTGGCGCCGTCTCCCGGGACACCTGATTACGGCCGTCTCCGCCCACGCCCTCGTCTGGGCCTGGTCCAGTGGCGCCGCACCCACGCCTCACCGGAGCTGCGTCTGGCAGTACGGGCAGCGCCGGGCGGCTCCCGGGATGTTCATCGCGCACTCGGGACACTGCCCCGTATCCTTGAAGAGCAGCCCGGTGACCTCGAGATAGACCTGGTTTGGGTAGGGGACGAACCTGATATGGCGCAGCGCCGACTCCTGTCCCGCTGTGTACACTTCGAGCTCGCCGTAACCCAATAGCCGGCCCGTACTGGACCGCCGGTACTCGATGTCTGTCACTTTGTCGAGGGGAATAAAGTTCACTCTGCGGAGGATGACGCCTTGGGCGAGCATCAGCCGCTGTGACGTGACGACGAAGTAGTGGATGGCCCAATCCCAGATCTTTATCCCGAGCCACAGCACGAGGATGACCCACAAGATCCAGACCACGAGGATGCCGGTGCCGTGCGCGACGGTTCCGGTCAGCAAGCCCGCGACGGCAAGCCCGAGCAGAACCAGCGAGAGGCGTACGAGCAGCACCGCCGGGTGCTGACGAGCGGTGATGACGTGGCTCTCCCTGGGCAGCAGGTACTTATTGATCGAAGCCGGCACGTCGGAGGAGGGCGGGATAAACCTTGCCACGGCGCCTGGAACTAACTAATCGACGTGAAAAGCGGGAGAATGCCGTTTGCGGGCGACAGCGGCCCACCTGGCGATGGTTTCAGCATTCACATCGACTTCCCCCAGGGCGTCGGACTTTCCTTACCAGTCGATAAATGTTACCTGGCCAGGCAGGCATCCGCCAGCGCGATGATGGTTACTGCGGTCATGACGTGTTCTCTTTTCCGGTGATTAGCTGCTGTGCCGCCATATCCGCGCCCGACCTCTTCCCGCCCGCCGGGCAGTGGCCATTGGCGGGGCGGTTCGATAGCGGCACGGAGCAGGCACGGCGTTGACGCTGCCGTGCGTGACCTCGCGTGCCCCGTTGCGCCTATCGGGTCCCAGAACTTACGGACTGATGACGGGCCGAACCGCTTTTGCCTCGTTTGCTGGCCTGTCTAGGCTTTACGCCTTACCGTGTAGGCGTGACCATTGGCGCTGACAAGAACGGGCAGCCTTGGTAAGCAACCCCGACCCACCAGGACGGATCGTCGTCGTAGACGACGATCCCACCGTCGCTGACGTCGTCGGGCGGTATCTCATCCGCGACGGCCATACCGTCGAGTGCGTGCACGACGGGTACGAGGCGCTGCGCCGCGTCGCCGAGGAGCCGCCCGATCTGGTCGTCCTCGACCTGATGCTGCCCGGCATGGACGGCCTCGAAGTATGCCGCAGGCTGCGCGCCCGATGGCCGATCCCGGTGGTGATGCTGACCGCCCTCGGCGACGAGACCGACCGCCTGGTCGGCTTCGAGACGGGCGCGGACGACTACGTGACTAAGCCGTTCAGCCCGCGCGAGCTCGCGCTCCGGGTGCGTTCCGTACTGCGCAGGTCTCGGGGCACCGGCCTGCCCGACAAGCACGACCTCGGCACCCTTACCGACGGCGACCTGGTCGTGGACCTGTCCGCGCACGAGGTCAGGGCCGACGGCAAGCTCATCCAGCTGACCTCGCGGGAATACGACCTGCTCGTCTTCCTGATGCGCAATCCGCGCAAGGCTTTTACCAGGGAGCAGCTGCTCAGCGAGGTGTGGAGCTGGACGTTCGGCGACACCTCCACCGTCACGGTGCACGTGCGGCGGCTGCGCGAGAAGCTCGAGCCCGACCCCACCCTGCCCCGGCGCATCGTCACGGTCTGGGGCGTCGGATACAGGTACGAGCCGGAGGCGCCGTGACCTCATCCGCCGGCGTCCTGGCGTGGAGCTGGCCGGCCGGCATCGCCACCTCGGACATCGGCTTCATCTCCTTCTGGACTCTGGTGTCCGCGCTGATCATCAGCGTGGCCGGGGTCATCACGCTGCGGTTGCTGGCCGGACGTTCGGTCCGGGTGATGGTGACCGGGGTCGTGCTGGTCTCGGTGTTCACCTCGATGGCCGGGGTCGCGGTCATCGCCTACCGCATGCTGAGCGGGGTCAACCAGGACGTCGTTCTCGACCTGATGGCGATCGCGGGGCTGGCCGGCCTGATCGTGGCGCTGGTCGTGGGGCGGCAGCTCATCAAGGCCAGCCGGGCCATTTCCGCCGCGGTTCAGGGCGTCGGGGACAGCGGCGTGTACATCGCTCCGAAGATGACACTGCCCGCGGAAATGTCCGAGCTGTCCGAGGCGCTGGCCGTCGCGTACGAGCGCCTGGCCCAGGCCAGGTCCCGGGAGCGGGCCCTGGAGGCTAGCCGGCGTGAGCTCGTCGCCTGGGTCAGTCACGACCTGCGCACCCCGCTGGCCGGGCTACGCGCCATGGCCGAGGCCCTCGAGGACCAGGTGGTGGTCGACCCGCGCGAGGTATCCCAGTACCACACGCAGATCCGCCGCGAGGTGGACCGGCTGAGCTTGATGATCGATGACCTGTTCGAGCTGTCCCGCATCCACGCGGGCGCGCTCCGGCTGTCTCGCCGCATGGTCGGGCTGGAGGACCTGGTCGCCGAGGTGGTGGCCAGCGCCGAGCCGGTGGCCAGGGCCAAGGGGGTCAGGCTGACCGGGGCCGCGGTTCGCGGCATGCCGGTGTTCGTCGACACCGCCGAGATGGGACGGGCGCTGCGCAACCTGGTGACCAACGCGATCAGGCATACGCCTTCGGACGGGGTCGTCGACGTGCTGGCCGAGATGCAGAGCGGAATGGCCTGCGTGAGCGTGTCGGACGCCTGCGGGGGAATCCCGCCTGAGGACCTGCCCCGCGTGTTCGAC
>JASHVM010000665.1:0-3584 GCA_030044595.1 Streptosporangiaceae bacterium | reverse complement strand
GCGGCGGGGGAGCGGGCAGGTCCGGGATCACGTTGTACCACTGGCGCGGGATCTCGGACTCGTCCAGTGTGATCTTGGTGCGCTCAGCCACGACGCCGCTCCTTGTCCGGTCTCCAGATGCTCTTGGAGAACCATACGCCCCGTATCGCCCCCGCCAATTCCCGCCCCAAGCAACCCTGCGGTTCCCCGCCCCGGCGACCCGCCGCTTCCCGCCCGCAGCGACCCCGCCGCTTCCCGCCCGCAGCGACCCGCCGGTTCCCCGCCCCCGGCATCATCGTGGACACAAACCTCGGAAATAAACGCGGTTTCTGTCCACGCTAAGGCCGGCGGGCTCACCCGACGAGCGTCTTGACCGCCGCGGTGAGCTCGGCCATCGCCTTCTTGGCGTCAGCAAAGTACATGCTGGTCTTCGGGTCGACGTACAGCTCGTTGTCGATGCCGGCGTAGCCATGCCCCATGGAGCGCTTGATCACGATGATGGACTTGGCCTGGTCCACGTCCAGGATCGGCATGCCGGAGATCTCGTTGCCCGGGCGGCGCGCCGCCGGGTTGGTCACGTCGTTCGCGCCGATGACCAGGGCCACGTCCGCCCTGGCAAATTCCGGGTTGATCTCATCCATCTCCTTGAGCTGCGGGTACGGCACGTTCGCCTCGGCCAGCAGCACGTTCATGTGACCGGGCATCCGGCCTGCCACCGGGTGGATGGCGTAGCTGACCTCGATCCCGCGGTCCTCCAAGATCTTGGCCAGCTCGGCCACGCCGTGCTGGGCCTGCGCGGCGGCGAGGCCGTAGCCGGGCACGATGATCACCTTGGACGCGTAGGCGAGCTGGATGGCCGCGTCGTCGGCGGCGATGGCGTGCACCTGGGCGTCGGCTGCCGGGCCGATGGCGACGGCGGTGTCCCCGGTGCCGAACCCGCCGATGATGATGTTGGCCAGCGACCGGTTCATCGCGTCGGCCATCAGCTTGGTCAGGATGCTACCGGAGGCGCCCACCAGCGCCCCGGCCACGATCAGCGCCCAGTTGCCGATGACGAAACCGGCCATCGCCACCGCGGTGCCGGTAAACGCGTTCAGCAGCGAGATGACCACCGGCATGTCCGCGCCGCCGATCGGCAGCACCATCATCACCCCGAACGCCAGCGCCGCCAGCACCACGATGAGCAGCGCCGGCAGGCTGGCGGTGCTGAGCAGGAACGCGGCCGCGCCGACGGCCACCACCGCGAGGGCCACGTTGACCGCCCGGCCGCCCCGGATGATGATCGGCCGGCTGGGGATCACCCCCTGCAGCTTGCCCGCCGCGATGATCGACCCGGAGAACGTCACCGAACCGATGAGCACGTCGAGCACGGTGAACACCGTGGTGCTGCCGAGCACGCCGCCAGCGTGGGATTCGGCCTCGTAGTAGCCGTAGATGGCGATCAGCGCGGCCGCGCCGCCGCCGACCGAGTTGAACATCGACACCAGCTGCGGCATGGCCGTCATCTGCACGGTCCGCGCGGCGTACAGACCCACCGCGGAGCCGATCGCCGCGCCGGCGATCAGCACGATCCAGCCGGTCGCGGTGACCGTGCCGTCGTGGATCATCAGCACGAGCGTGGCGACGCCCGCGATGATCATGCCCGTCATCGAGACCTGGTTGCCGCGGCGCGCGGTGGCCGGGCTGTTCATCAGGTGCAGGCCGATCACGAAACAGGCCGCCGCCAGCACGTAGACGAGCTGGATGTACCCGGCGAATCCGGTCATGGTTGGGCCTTGCCTATGCCAATCCGGCCGGCCAGCCCCTTGAGGCCCTTATGGCCGTCAAGTGATTCCAGCTCCGGCTGCGCCTGCGGCGCCTTCCTGCGGAACATCTTCAGCATCCGCCCGGTCACCACGTACCCGCCCACCACGTTGGCGGAGGCAAACAGCGAGGCGACGAACGCGAGGACGTAGCCGACCACGTTGTGCGCCGTCACCCCGATGAGCAGCGCGCCCGCGAGCACGATGCCGTGGATGGCGTTGGTCGCCGACATCAGCGGCGTGTGCAGCGTGGCCGGGACCTTCCCGATGACCTCGATGCCGACCAACAGCGCGAGGATGAAGATGGTCAGGTCAGTCACCAGGGCCGTCGACATCGGCGCCTCCCTCGGTTGGTTGCAGCAGGCTGGCCACGGCCTCGTTCACGACCTTGCCGTCGTGCGTGATCACCACGCCGGCCTGGATCTCGTCGCCGGTGTCGACGGCCAGCACGCCGTCGGAGGTCATGTACTCCAGCAGCGTGGAGACGTTCCGCGAGTAGGCGCTGGAGGCCGCCGTCGGCATGGTGGCCGGCAGGTTGTCCGCCCCGATGATCGTGATCCCGTTCCCGGTGACCACCGTCTCGCCCGGGCTGGACCCGGTTACGTTGCCGCCGAGCGAGCTGGCGCCCATGTCCACGATGACCGATCCCGGTGCCATCGCCTTGATCGCGTCGTCGGTGACCAGCAGCGGCGGCCTGCGCCCGGGTACCTGCGCGGTCGTGATCACCACGTCGTGCCTGGCGATGTGACCGGTCAGCTCGTCCTGCTGGGCCTGGCGCTCTTCCGCGGTCAGCTCGCGCGCGTACCCGCCTTCGCCGGCCGCGCTCCCGACCGAGGCCAGCTCGAGGAATGTGGCTCCCAGCGACTCCACTTCCGTCTTGGACGCTGGCCTGACGTCGTAGCCGGTCACGACCGCGCCCAGCCGCCTGGCGGTGCCGATCGCCTGCAGGCCGGCCACGCCGGCGCCGAGCACGAGCACCTTGGCCGGCCGCGCGGTGCCCGCCGCGGTGATCAGCATCGGGAAGAACCTGCCGTACGCGGCCGCGGCGACCAGGGCCGCCTTGTAACCGGCCACGTTCGCCTGGGAGCTGAGCGCGTCCATCGGCTGCGTCCTGGTCAGCGTCCGCGGCATCCGGTCCAGGCTGATCGCGGTCACGCCCTTGGCGGCCAGCACGGCGGCCAGTTCCGGGTCGGCGAGCGGGGCCAGCATGCCGATGATCGCCTGCCCCTTGCCGAGCTGGTCGACCATCGCGGCCGACGGTTTGGTGACGGTGAGGATCACGTCGGCGGCCGCGAACAGCTCGGCGGCGCTGACGACGGTCGCGCCCGCCTCGGCGTAGGCCGAGTCGGCCATCCAGGCGCCCTCGCCGGCGCCTCGCTCGACCAGCACCTCGATGCCGGCGTCCCGCATCTTGGCCACCCCGTCCGGTACCAGGGCGACCCGCCGCTCGCCCGGCGTGGTCTCCTTGACGACGCCTGCCTTCATGCGCGCGACCTCATCCTCACCTCTGTGTGCCGGTCCCGGAATTCGACCATATCCATCATGGCTCAGTCCGGAAGGGCCTTACGCCGTCCCCTCCGGGCCTTACGTCCCAAGGGACCCCGAGGGCCCGGCCGCCTGCCTCTAGCCCTCCCCGCAGGGTACCCGCTCGCTTCCCCCGCTCGTTACCGGCTCGCTCCGTCCGCGCAGGGTACCGGCTCGCTTCCCTGGCCGGTGGTCGGCTCGGCCCGCCGGGCAGGTGACCGGCCGCTTCCCTGGCCGGTGGTCGGCTCGGCCCGACCGGCGGGTGGCTGGTCGGGCCAG
>JASHVM010000664.1:0-3174 GCA_030044595.1 Streptosporangiaceae bacterium | reverse complement strand
GCGGTCAAGCCCTCTGGGACGTTCGCTCTGGTCAAGCCCGGTTCCAGCCCGCCGTTGCCCGCCGGGGCGACCCGCATCGACCTGCACTCGGCGAAAGCCAAGATGCTCGCCCGGGTGGAGCTCAAGGACGACCCGGACACTGCCGTGCGCCTGCAGAAACAGTTCTCGGTGACCCCGCTCGGCCAGGTCACGGTCAGCCCGCCGCCGGTGATCCCGCGTTTTGACAACAAGGTGCTGCTTGGCGCGGAGATCTTCGATGATGTCCACGCGATCCTGGGTAGCGCCCTGGACGTGTCACCGGTCGCGGCCCGGATGCAGCTTCAGGTGCGGGCCGTCGCCGCCCACGTCACATCCAGTCCGGCGGCCCAGGCCGCTGTCGACTCGCTGTTGCGGGAAACGGTGGTACCGCAGTTCCAGGCTTACGCGTTCACGCAGAGCGCGCCCTACCGCAACCACTGGATCGGCGGCGGCCAGACCGGCAACTACGGGCCCGACTACCGGATCCGCGCCGTGGTCAACTACGCCGGGATCTGGGCCAACACCAACGACGAGGTCGTCTACTTCGTGGCCACCCGCGACGCGGATGAGCGGCCGCTCGATGGCGGCAGGCACTACGTCATCCACTTCCCGGCCGACGGCTTGCCGGACAGCGTGGTCGAGTCCTACTGGTCGGTCATCTTGGTCGGCGTTCCCGACTACCGCGTCGTGCCCAACGACCTGGGCCGCTACAACTTCAATACCTACTCCGGGCTGGCCAGGGAGCCAGACGGCTCGCTCAAGATCGCTATCGGGCCATCACCGACTGATGGGGTAGCGGAGTCCAACTGGCTGCCCTCGGTGGCAGGCGAGCCTTTCTCCCTGACCTTCCGCGCCTACGTCCCGAAGCCTGCCGTCAAGAACGGCGACTGGACGCCGCCAGCAGTGACGCCCATCTGAACAGGAGACCGCCGCGGGGCACATCACCAGAATCCATAGATAATCGGCACGCACGCGCACGCGGTCCTCAGCAGCGGTACATGGCAGCACCCCCGGGCACGGGCGCCAGCGTCCGGCAGGCGCTAATTGTCCCCGAGGACATGGGACCGGGGCCTCAGCTTCCAGTTTCCCGTGGCATGCCGGGTTATTGCTGCTGGCGGACCCGGCCGCGCGGGGCTTGGGGCAGTCCAGATCGCCCTGTTATCCAGACTGGTCTTGGCGTCCGCGCCCCCTTGACTTGTCCGGGGAACCCGCGCCTGGTGATCTGGTGTCAGCTAGCCAGGCCGCTGATGCCGTCGCCGATGAGCTTGGCCGCGATGATCAGGCACAGTACGGTCATGATTACCGCGTTGTGCGCGCTCATCCAGTCCTTCAGCTCGCCGAGCAGCTTCTGCGACCGTTTTCCCATTGCAAAGTAGATGACCACCGGGATCCCCACACCGAGGGTGCCGATAAGCGCGAACACCAGGTAGGCGATGGCCTGCTGGGCGCCGCTGATCCCGGTCCCGGCGATGGCGGCGGCGCCGCCCACGGCCAGCAGCAGGTTCTTGGGGTTGGCGCCGGACAAGACGGCGGCCAGCCCCACCGCCGCGACCGGCGTGGTGTTGTCGATCGTGGCCATCCACTTGGGCATCTGCGGTTCCTCATCTCCGCGGGGCCGGGACCGGAACTCGCGGACCGCGACCAGCAGCAGCAGCACGCCGAGGGCGATCTTGACCCAGCTCACCCACGTGGCCGGGGAGCCGGATTTGCTGGCGCTGCCTGCGCCGGCCACGGCCAGTACGATGCCGCCGACGACGCCCAGGCCGATCAGCCAGCCCAGCACGAACGCCGGGCCGTTGAGCTTGGCCCGGCGGCTGGTGAGCATCAGCACGACCGCGATGATCGGCACCGGGCTCAGCGCGATCCCGACCGCCAGCGGCAGCGACCCTCCGATGGCCTGTCCCATCACTCCTCCTCAGCTGGTCCGGCGGCTGGCCTGGTACGGGCCATGGTGACGGCTTCAGCGACGGTGCGGTGGCATTCCGGGGTGCCGTCCGCGCCGCTGACCGCGGTGAGCATGTCGCGGACCTGGCCGATCGCCCCGGCCAGCACCAGCGGTGTCCCGCGCTTGGCCAGGTCCGCAGCGAGCTGGTTCAGCATCCGGGCGGCGGTCACATCGATAGATGGCATCGTCTCGCAGTCCAGCACGATGGCCCGGGTGCCGTCCGCGGCTGCGGCGCTGGTGATCGCGTCGTGTACGTGATCAGCGTTGCCGAAGAACAGGCCCGATTCGACGCGCAGGACGGTGATCCCGGGTACGGTCTGGTCTTCGGGGTGGACGGCGGTGTCGGCCCACTGGCCGCCGCTGCCGGGGATCTGGCCCAGCACCGCGACGTGCGGCCGGGATACCCGGTAGATCAGCAGCAGCACCGAGTCCAGCACGCCGATGATCAGGCCGGGAAGCGTGTCGAAGATCAGCACCCCGAGCATCGCGGCGACCGCGGCGATGAAGTCGGCGCGGGCGGCCGGGCCGTAGATCTGGCCCAGCCGGGAGGAGTAGGCCCGCCACAGCGCCGCGAGTGCCTTGTAGTCGACCAGTTCGATCAGCGCGGCGATCACCACCGCGGCCAGGGTGGCCTCGGGCAGGTCCTCGAACAGCCCGGTCAAGAACAGCAGCGTGATCACGGTCAGCACGGCTACCACCAGCCCGGAGGCCTGCGTCCTGGCCCCGGCCGAGCCGTTGACCGCGGTCTTGGACAGCGACCCGTTCACGACCATGCCGCTCGACAGCCCGGCCGCCAGGTTGGCGGCGCCCAGCCCGATCAGCTCCCGGTTCGCAGAGATCTGGTAGCCGTCCCGGGCCGCGTAGGTCTTGGCCGCGCCCAGGCCCTCGGCGAACCCGACCAGCATCACCCCGACCGCCGGTCCGGCCAGCTTGAGGTAGTCCGCGGACGGCACGTGCGGCAGGCCGAACGCGGGCAGCCCCCCGCTGATGTGCCCGACGATGTCCACCCCGTGCTTGTCCAAACTAAAGATGTGCACCGCGAGGATGCCAGCCAGCACCGCCACGAGGGGCGCGGGCACTGCCGGTGCGACTCGGCGCAGCACCAGCACGATGGCCAGCGACGCCAGGCCGACTACGACCGTGAGCCCCTGGGCCTGGCCCAGGTGGGTGATCAGGTGCCACAGCTGGTCGAAGAAGTCCCCCTCGCCTTT
>JASHVM010000663.1:0-7938 GCA_030044595.1 Streptosporangiaceae bacterium | reverse complement strand
GATCAGCGAGGACGCCGAGCTGTACATCTTCCCCGCCTCCCACTACGTGGCCGGGCCGGAGCGCATGGAGCGCGCCATCAACGGCATCGAGGCCGAACTGGCCCACCGGCTCGGCGAACTGGAGCGGGACGGCAAGCTGCTCGAGGCGCAGCGGCTGCGCATGCGCACCACCTACGACGTCGAGATGATGCGGCAGGTGGGAAGCTGCTCCGGCATCGAGAACTACTCGCGGCACATCGACGGCCGCGAGGCGGGCAGCCCGCCCAACACGCTGCTGGACTACTTCCCCGAGGATTTCCTGCTGGTCATTGACGAGTCGCACGTCACCGTACCGCAGATCGGCGCCATGTACGAGGGGGACGTCTCCCGCAAGCGGGTCCTCGTCGAACACGGCTTCCGGCTGCCGAGCGCGATCGACAACCGGCCGCTGACCTGGGATGAGTTCCTGGACAGGATCGGGCAGACGATTTACCTGTCGGCCACCCCGGGACCGTACGAGCTGCAGCGGGTGGGCGGCGACGTCGTCGAGCAGGTGATCAGGCCGACCGGGCTGGTCGACCCCGAGGTGGTCATCAAGCCGACGAAGGGACAGATCGACGACCTGCTGCACGAGATCAGGCAGCGGGCCGAGCGCGACGAGCGGGTGCTGGTCACCACGCTGACCAAGAGGATGGCCGAGGACCTGACCGATTACCTGCTCGAGAACGGGGTCCGGGCCCGGTACCTGCACAGCGAGGTCGACACGCTGCGCCGGGTGGAGCTGCTCCGCGAGCTGAGGATCGGCGACTACGACGTGCTGGTCGGCATCAACCTGCTCCGCGAGGGCCTTGACCTGCCCGAGGTGTCGCTGGTCGCCATCCTGGACGCGGACAAGGAAGGCTTCCTGCGGTCGGGCACGTCGCTGATCCAGACCATCGGCCGGGCCGCGAGGAACGTATCGGGCCAGGTCCATATGTACGCCGACACGGTGACGCCGTCGATGCGGCGGGCCATCGACGAGACCAACCGGCGGCGGGAGAAGCAGGTCGCCTACAACGAGGCGAACGGCATCAACCCGCAGCCGCTGCGCAAGCGCATCGCGGACATCCTGGACCAGATCGTCCGTGAGGACGCCGACACCGAGCAGCTGATCGGCGGCGGCGGCCGGCAGCAGTCTCGCGGTAAGTCGCCGGTGCCGGGGCTGTCGTCGCGCGCTCGCGCGGCGGCCCACGCGGCCGGATCGGCCGAGGCCGGAGCCTCCAGCAGCGCCGCCCGTGGCGAGCTCGTCGGGCTGATCAGCGAACTCACCGAGCAGATGCACGCCGCCGCCGCGGAGCTGCAGTTCGAGGTCGCGGCGCGGCTCCGCGACGAGATCAGGGACCTCAAGCACGAGCTGCGCGGTATGCACGCCGCTGGCGTCTGAGCGACCCAACCGCGATAAATCCCGGGTCCGCGCAGGCGCCGCGCCGGAGGCAGGCCGGGCGCGGCCGCCGGGCGCCGCGGCCCGTATCGTTACGTTCGTGGTCATCGTCTTCGCTTTGCTGGCGGCATTTTGCAACGCGGCGAATGTCGTCACTCAGCACATGGCCAGCATCTCTGACCCGGAGCATTCCTCGGGCCGCCGGCTCGTGTCGTATTTGTTCCACAGCCCGCTGTGGCTGTTCGGCTGGGTGGCCCTGGCCGGGGCATTTCTGTTCCAGGCCCTCGCCCTGCACAACGGCCTGGTCTCGGTCGTGCAGCCGCTGCTGGCCACGGAACTCGTCTTCGCGTTGGTCCTGCGCCAGTTCTGGGTTCACCAGTCAATCCTGCCGGTCACCTGGGGCGGCGCCGCCTTGACCTGCGTGAGCCTGGCCGTGTTCGTTACCGCGGGCGAGCCGAGGGGCGGTCATGACACCCCGACGAGCCATCACTGGCTGGCGGCCATCGTGGCCTGCGCCGTCGGCGCGGGCGTGCTGACGGTCCTGGCGCACTGGGGATCGCCGGGCCTGCGCGCCGCCTGGTACGCCTCGGCGGCCGCGATCATGTGGGCGCTGACGGCGACGTTCATCAAGGCCACCACCGACACGCTCACTCAGTTCGGCGTGGCCGGGACGTTCATCCGCTGGCCCGTCTACGCCCTGGCCGCCGGAGGCGTCGCCGGTACCCTGCTGCAGCAGGCGGCGCTGCACGTCGGGCCGCTTCGGGTCTCCCAGCCGCTGCTGGTTATCGTCGATCCGGTCGTCAGCATCGCGTTGAGCGTGTGGCTGTTCGATGAGCGCTTCACCTCTGAAGGCACCGTGCTGGCCCTGGCGGCGGTCGCCTTCGCCGTGATGTGCATCGGCGTCGTCATCTTGACCCAGACCGCTCCGGCGACGATGCAAGCCAGCCCCGCGGTTAGCGCCGAAGCGTCTTTATCTTTAAATAAAACGGCTGAGGATTCGTCTGGTTACCTTCATATTCGTAATCGCTTTAATCATGATTTGTCAGCCGGGTATAGTGCGTCGCGAAGCGGTAGCGGCACGATACGGGAGCGGGAAGAAATGCCCTGGGTGGTCCGGGACGTGGTCAATGACATCAATACGGCGGTGGCCAGGCGCTGGCAGGGCCTCGACCCGCTGCTGCCCGTGCCCAGCGACCTGCCGGAAGGCTGCATGGCGCCGCTGCTGGCTGCCGGGGGGAACGGCCGTCCGGCCGGGCTGGGCGTCTGCCGCCACGTGCACGTGCCGCCCGACACGCTGGCCCAGACCTGGGGCGCCGCGACCAAGTTCGTGCTGACCCTGCGCCTGCGCGGGCCGGACACCCGGCCGGCGGCCGACGAATTGCTGGCCCAGTGGCACGATCACCTGGACGCGCTGCCGGAGGCGGCGGCGGGCGACACCGCGGCGGTGGTCAACTGGCCGTCGCGTGACGTCAGCGGGGTACTGGCCCTGCTGCGGCACGGGCTGCAGCCGATGTCCGTGACCGCGGCGCGCCCGGCCGGCCGCCCGACCGGCGCCGGCGGCACCGATGCGCCGCCTGGCCTGGTCATCCGGCCGGCCGGTCCCGATGACCTCGGGGTCGTGACGGAAATGGAGATGGGCGTGATCCGGTACGACGGCCACTTCGGCGGCTCGATCGTGCGCCCGGCCACAGAAGGCCTGCTCCGGGCCAGTACGCGCACGGCACTGGCCGAGCTGCCCGGTTGGACCTGGCTGGCCGAGCTGGACGGTCAGCCCGTCGGCCTGACCGTCGTCGAGCGGCCCGAAGACGCGGCCTGGATCGCGGGCATGACCCGGCCGGGCGCGACGGCGTACCTGGCCACCATGTTCGTGCGCCCGGACGAGCGCGGCGGCGGCATCGGCGCGGCGCTGGTCAAGCACGCGCACGACGAGCTCGACGAGCGCGGGATAGACGTGACGCTGCTGCACTACGCTCAGGTGAACCCGCTGTCGGCGCCGTTCTGGCACCGCATGGGTTACCGGCCGCTGTGGTCGTCCTGGGAGACGCGTCCCGCCGCCTCCCTGCGCTAACCGCCCCGGAAGTCACTCACGTCGCGTGACGTCTCACTGGCGACGTCCGGCCGAGGGGCGGCCGTGCGGGGCCGCGGCGGGCACGGCATGATAGACGAAGGGCCCGCCGGAATGCTGAGCATCACCTGACTGTTGCCTCAAGGAGCGGCCCGGCGGCGTTACGGGTGGCCTGCTACGGGAAGGTGCGTGGAGCGAGCTCGCGCCCGAAGCAGCCGACTAGCTGAGATACCGGGGGAGGTGTGGAGTGCTGGTCAGCCTGATCGCGGCGATTGTCGCGGCGATCTTTTACGGTGTCGCCTCGGTGATGCAGGCCATTGCCGTCCGCGCGGTCAGCCACCGGAAGCCGGATGAAACGTCCGCGGGCGTCGACCCGGGCCTGCTGCCGCGGCTACTGCACCAGTGGCGATTCGTGATCAGCATCTGCCTCGACGCGCTCGGTTTCGTCGCTCAGCTCGTCGCCTTGCAACGACTCCCGCTGTTCGCCGTCCAGGCCTTTGTCGCATCCAACCTCGCGGTGACGGCGGTGGTCGCGTCCTGGCTGATCGGGGTGACCCTGTCCTGGCGCGAGTGGGCGGCGGTCATCGGCGTGGTGGTCGGCGTGGGCCTGCTCGGTTCCTCCGCGGGCGCCGAGGGTGCCGCGCAGGTCGGCGCGGTGTTCAAGCTCGCGCTCATCGTGGCGGTCGCGGGCCTGGCCGTTGTGGGCATGGCCGCAGCCAAGCTCAACGAGCCGTACCGCACGACGGCACTCGGTTTGACGGCCGGGTTCGGCTACGGAGTGCTCAGCATCGCCGCTCGCGTCCTGGACGGCTTCTCGCCCCTGGCGCTGGCCCGCGACCCGGCGAGCTACGCGATCATCGCGGCCGGGATCATCTCGTTCATGTTCTACGCCACCGCCCTCGAGGGCGGCAGCGTGACGGTCGCCACGGCGGCGGTGGTGCTGGCCGAGACCATTCCGCCCGCCATCATCGGCGTCATCTTCCTCGGCGACCAGACCCGTCGCGGGCTGGCCGGCGTCGCCTGGGGAGGATTCTTCCTCGCCGTCGCTTCCGCCCTTATGCTGGCCAGATTCGGCGAGGCCCATCACACAGAAGACGTCGCGATGGCCGACGCCGTCGCACATCGGCAGGCAAATGCCGGGCCGGCCGCCGCGGGCCTGTTATCCTGGTGGCCCGTGGACCTGCAGCTTTTCCCTGCCCTACCGGACACCACGGGAGCCTCATAGTGGCCGCATCATCACTTCATCCACGGCCGGTGCTAACCAGACATTTGTTCGTCACCGGAGGCGTCGCCTCCAGCCTTGGCAAGGGACTGACCGCGTCAAGCCTGGGCCGCCTGCTCAAGCTCAGAGGGCTTCGGGTCACCATGCAGAAGCTCGACCCGTACCTGAACGTCGACCCGGGCACGATGAACCCGTTCCAGCACGGCGAGGTGTTCGTGACCGACGACGGGACGGAAACCGATCTCGATGTCGGGCACTACGAGCGCTTCCTCGACACCAACCTGGCGGGTGAGGCCAACGTCACGACCGGCCAGATCTACTCCGAGGTGATCGCGAAGGAGCGGCGCGGCGCGTACCTTGGCGACACCGTGCAGGTGATCCCGCACATCACCAACGAGATCAAGTCACGCATCTTGCAGATGGGCGGGGACGACGTCGACGTGGTGATCACCGAGGTCGGCGGGACCGTCGGTGACATCGAGTCGCAGCCGTTCCTGGAGGCCATCCGCCAGATCAGGCACGAGATCGGCCGGGACCGTTGCTTCTTCCTGCACGTCAGCCTGCTGCCTTACATCGGCCCTTCCGGCGAGCTGAAGACCAAGCCGACCCAGCATTCGGTGGCCGCGCTGCGCAGCATCGGCATCCAGCCGGACGCCATCGTGGCCCGCTCCGACCGGCCGATCAACGCCAGCCTGAAACGCAAGATCAGCCTGATGTGCGACGTGGACGAGGAGGCCGTGGTCTCCGCGCCCGACGCGCCCTCGATCTACGACATCCCCAAGGTGCTGCACGCCGAGGGCTTGGACGCCTACGTGGTGCGCAGGCTCGGACTGCCGTTCCGCGACGTGGACTGGACCCAGTGGGACGACCTGCTCCGCCGGGTGCACCGCCCGGCCCACAGCATCACGATCGCGCTGGTCGGCAAGTACGTGGACCTGCCCGACGCCTACCTGTCGCCGGCCGAGGCGCTGAAGGCAGGCGGCTTCGCCAACGACGCGCAGGTGAACATCCGCTGGGTGATCAGCGACGCCTGCGAGGACCCGGCCGGCGCGGCCAGCGAACTCGAGGGGGTCGACGGGGTGCTGATCCCCGGCGGGTTCGGCGTCCGCGGCATCGAGGGCAAGATCGGCGCCATCCGGTACGCCCGCGAGCACGGCATTCCGATCCTCGGCCTCTGCCTCGGCCTGCAGTGCATGGTCATCGAGGTGGCCCGCGACCTGGCCGGGCTGGCCGAGGCGGACAGCGCCGAGTTCAACCCGGCCACCCCGTACCCGGTGATCGCCACGATGGCCGACCAGGAGGACGTGGTGGCGGGCGAACGGGACATGGGCGGCACCATGCGGCTGGGCCTGTACCCGGCCGTACTTCAGCCAGGCACGCGAGTGGAGGAACTTTACGGCTGCGCCATGGTCGAGGAGCGGCACCGGCACAGGTACGAGGTCAACAACTCCTACCGCGCGGTGCTCGAAGAGGCCGGGCTGGTCTTCTCCGGGCTCTCGCCGGACGGGCACCTGGTGGAGTTCGCCGAGCTGCCGTCCCACCCGTTCTTCGTGGGTACCCAGGCGCATCCGGAGTTCCTGTCGCGCCCGACCAGGCCGCATCCGCTGTTCGGCGGCCTGATCGCCGCGGCCCTGGCGCGGTCCAAGTCGGCCAGCAACCTGGCCGGCGCGCGCGCCGCGGCCACCGCATGAGCATCGCGGATACCGTCGCGCACTGGCCCGTCGTCTCCTCGGCTGAGGAGTTCCGAGGCCGCCTGGTCACCGTACGGACCGATGAGGTCCGCACCCCGGATAATCAATTGGCCGAACGGGAAGTGGTGCTTCACCCCGGCGCGGTAGCAGTGCTTGCCCTTGACGACGCAGACCAGGTTCTAATGATCAGGCAGTACCGCCATCCGGTGGGGCGCCTGCTGTGGGAGATCCCGGCGGGCCTGCGCGACGTCGCCGGTGAAGATCCGTGGGCCACCGCGCAGCGCGAGCTGGCCGAGGAAGCGAGCTACCGGGCCAGGGACTGGCGGGTGCTCGCCGATTACTACTCCTCGCCCGGCTTCAGCACCGAGCGGCTGCGCGTTTTCCTCGCCCGCGGGTTGGCAGCCGTGCCGGCCGCCGAACGCCACTTCGTGCCCAAGGACGAGGAGGCTCACCTGCTGGTCGGCTGGCTGCCGCTGGACCAGGCGGTTCGCAAGGTATTCGCCGGCGAGCTGCACAGCGGCCCCGCGGCCCTGGGCATCATGGCGGGGTATGCTGCCAGGTCAGAGGGGTTTGACCGGCTTCGCCCGGCCGATGCACCCGAGGAGCAATGAGGCTCCCCAGTCTGGAAGGACCGCCATGAAGGTTGGAATTCCCCGGGAAATCAAGAACCACGAATACCGGGTGGCGATCACCCCGTCCGGCGTAAACGAGCTGATCCGCGGCGGCCATCAGGTGGTCATCGAAACCGGGGCGGGGGTGGGATCGTCCATTCCGGATGAGGACTTCGTCACCGCCGGCGCCAAGATCCTGCCCACCGCGGACGACGTGTGGGCCGAGGGCGACCTGATCCTCAAGGTCAAGGAGCCGATCGAAGAGGAGTACCACCGCATGCGCGCCGGGCAGGTGCTCTTCACCTACCTGCACCTGGCTGCCTCCAAGGCGTGTACCGACGCGCTGCTCAGCTCCGGCACCACCGCGATCGCGTACGAGACCGTTCAGCTGACCGACGGGTCGCTGCCGTTGCTCGCCCCGATGTCGGAGGTCGCCGGCCGGATGGCGCCGCAGGTCGGCGCGCACCACCTGCAGCGGGACGGCGGCGGGCGCGGCGTGCTGATGGGCGGGGTCTCGGGTGTGTACGCCGCCAAGGTCGTGGTGCTCGGCGCCGGCGTCTCCGGCATGAACGCGGCCGCGATCGCGCTCGGCATGCAGGCCGAGGTCCTGCTCGTGGACAAGAACATCGCCAGGCTCCGCCAGGCGGACGCCATCTACCAGGGGCACTGCCAGACGGTCGCGTCCAACGCCTACGAGATCGAGCGCGCGGTGATCGACGCCGACCTCGTGATCGGCGCGGTGCTCGTGCCCGGCGCCAAGGCGCCCCGGCTGGTCACCGACGAGCTCGTGTCCCGGATGAAGCCGGGAGCGGTCCTGGTCGACATCTCGATCGACCAGGGCGGCTGTTTCGAGGGCTCGCGGCCCACCACGCACGCGAACCCCACCTACCCGGTGCACGACGCGCTGTTCTACTGCGTGGCGAACATGCCGGGCGCTGTCCCGCACACGT
>JASHVM010000662.1:0-4262 GCA_030044595.1 Streptosporangiaceae bacterium | reverse complement strand
TGGCATCAGTGCCAACTCGGCAGGAAGGTGAGCGCAGCAATGAGTGAGGAGCAGGTTTTGATCCGCACCCGCGACGGGGAGTGCCCGGCGCGGGTGTTCACCCCCGAACGGGGCGGGGCCTACCCGGCGGCGATCTTCTACATGGACGGGCTCGGCATCCGGCCCACCCTGTTCGACATGGGCCGGCGTCTGGCCGGCCACGGCTACGTCGTGCTGCTGCCCGACCTGTTCTACCGTGCCGGCCCCTACGAGCCGCTGCAGCCGCGCGAGATCTTCGCCTCCGGCGACGTCATGGCGAGGATCGGTCACCTGTTCAGCTCCACCGACAACCGTCGCGCCGGCCAGGACACCGAGGCCTTCCTCGGCTATCTCGGCACCCGGGATGACGTCGCCGGCGTCAAGGTGGGCCTGACCGGCTACTGCATGGGCGGCGGGATGGCGCTCACCGCCGCCGGCACTTACCCCGGCCGGATCGCAGCTACGGCCAGCTTCCACGGCGGCAGCCTGGCCACCGACTCCGAACTGAGCCCCCACCGGCTCGCGCCCCAGATCACGGCCCGGGTCTACGTCGCCGGCGCCGACAACGACGAGTCTTACACGCCCGAAATGGCCCAGTTGCTCGACCAGGCCCTCAGCGACGCCGGAGTCGAGCACCGCTGCGAGATCTACCCCGACGCCCGCCACGGATTCACCATGGCCGACTTCCCCGTCTACGACGAGCAAGCCGCCGAACGCCACTGGCACGAACTACTCGCCCTGTTCAACGACACCCTCACCTAGAGGCCACCCGCGGACCACGTAACCTCGGTCAAACGGCGGCTGCCAGGAGGTCTTCTCTGCCTGGACCGCAGCCAGCGGCCAGTACTTCCACAGTCGCAGCACACGATGCACACGTCGGCCACCCCGCGGGACTTCAGCTCGCTCAGGACGGTCAGCCAGAACTTGGCCGATTCCCCGGTGGCAGGCCCGACCCACAGGCTCAGGACCTGCTTGGCCCCGTCGCAGTCGATGCCGATGGCCAGGCAGGCGGGCCGGCTGGCGACCACTCCGTCGCGGATCCTGGCCATCAGGGCGCCGGTCAAGGTCACCGGGTAGACGCGGTCCAGCGGCCGGGACTGCCATTCGGCGAGCTCGTCCGCCACGGCGTCGGTGACCCGGGAGATCAGGTCCGGCGAGACGTCCACGTCATACATCTCGCGCAGGTGCGCGCGGATGTCCCGGGTGGTCATGCCCCGCGCATACAGCGCGATGATCCGGTCGTTGAACCCCTTGAGCCGGGTCTGTCCCTTGCGGATGTTCCGCGGCTCGAAGGTGCCGTTGAGGTCCCGCGGGACAGCCAGGTCAACGGCCCCGATATCGGTCAGGACGGTCTTGGCAGTGGCGCCGGTGCGGCTGTTGCCTGACCCGCGGCCGGCCGGGTCATGCTTCTCATAGCCCAGGTGACCGGTCATCTCCTCGGCCAGCGCCCGTTCCAGTACCGCCTTGGTCACCTGGGACAACAGCCCGTCCGGGCCGAGCAGCTCCACCCCCTTGGCCTGCGCCTTGCCCAGCAGCTGATCAGCCAGCTGCTCATCGACCAGCGGCCGGCGGGCCGGCCGATCATCGTCGGACGTGCGGGGCACCCGCTCAGCTGGCTGCTGTGTGCCGCCGGACGCCGCCGCCCGCCAGCCTGCCGGTGCCATGACTGGTCGGCCACGACGGTCATCGTTGACCATACAGCCCGTCGCGGCCTGCGCATCCAGGTTCATCATGGCCAGGTGCGCCTGCGCTGTCCCAGGACCGCCACTGCTGTCGGCGCGACACCCAGGGCGACCCGTCGGCGGGTCGGCAACCACGATGAATGTCAGCCCTGGTCTCTCGGTTTGAACGGGCATGTGCTTGATTATCCGTGGTTTTGCCGCGTAGACCTGGGTTGGAGGTTACGCTGCCGCCGCGTCCGGATCTAGGAAGGAGGTGGAGCAGAGCGGGTGTCGGCGGGGGAACGTTATCCGGGAAGACGGCTAGGGAGTTTCCCTAGGGATTTTGGTCTCGGTCGCGCCGATAGTGGATTGGTCAGCAACGACAACAGGAAGGCATTCTCGCTATGGGCAGCTATCCGCAGGACTGGTTCTCGCTGACGAACAACACCCCGTATACCATGACCAAGGTCTACGAGTACACCTGGTGGTGGGACTTCTGGGGCAACTTGGTTACCCCGGCGGGTTACCACTCCAATTCCAGGCCCGCGCAGACTATCTTGCCCGGGCAGAAGATGGCCTGGGAATTCGACGAGCCGGGCATCGGCGACATGGCCAAGGGCGGCTGGGTTGGGATCAACCTGCACTACGACTTCACCGACGTCAACGGCCGCAAGCACCGCTGCGACTTCAACGTCGACAACCACAACGACGTCACCACCTACTCTCTGGACTATGGCCCGGACGGGTCGGTCTTCAACCCGAACGGGACGCTGCGGCAGTCGCAGGACTTTCATATGTCTTACGACCCGGACGGCGACCCGCACGACCTCGACGCGGCGCTCAGCCATGACGCAGAGGTCACCATCGAGGCGAAGACGGACCCGGCCCGGGCAGCGTCAGTGATGGCGTCCTACTGGCTCACCGCCAAAGACAAGGCCTTCACCTTGACCGCCGGTCCCGACTACGGCAACTCCGCCTGGCAGCGAGCCTCCGCGCAGGTCATCAACACCTCCAATGCCGCGGCCAGTCTCCAGCTGTCTGGCGGAGACACCCACGAGGAGAGCACGTCGATCTCGGAAGAACTCAGCTGGGGCGTGGAGATCGACATCCTCGAGACCGTCAACGAGAAGATCAACATGTCGATCAGCAGCGATCAGGCCTGGGGAATCAGCGATTCCACGACCCAATCCGTGTCAATGACCATCGACCCCGGTCATATGGGCTGGCTGGAGTCCGCCGTCACCCAGGCAACCATCACCGGCGATTTCCACTTCACCGTCCCCGTCGGCTCCTCCAGTATCACCTACCACGTCCTGGGCGCCACCATCACCGAACCCGGCCGCGCCCCCGGCGGCGGGAATGCGCTCACCTTCCACCCGCGCGAAACGCCGATCGGCACCCTGGACTGGCCCGCCGTGGCGATGGTGGCCGATGCCGGCGCCCAGGCCACCGTCGTCATCGATGCCGTGAAAGACCCGAAGGGCGCCGCCGCTGCGATGACGCTCTACCCGGCCGCCACCAGCAAGCAATTCACCCCTACCGTTAACCCCGCCTACAGCTACACCAGTCCGCTGCAGACCAGCCCTACTTACCAGGTACCCGCCACCTGGCCGCACAGCGAAACCGAGAGCCTGACCTCCGAGCACACGTCAACCTTCAGCTGGAGCCTTGGCGGCTCGGTCAGCTCAGAAACCAGCGTCGGCTTCCTCGATATGGTCAAGGCCTCCGTCGGGGTCAAATTCACCGCCAGCCACCAATGGACCGATAGCCACACCGACAGCCAGGCAGTCACCGTCACCGTCGACCCGGGCTACGAAGCCTGGATCAATACCCAGGTCAGCCAGGTCACATTCACCGGCGACTGCGCTTTCACTGCCAACGGCACCAACTACAAGATCACCAACATCACCATTACCCTGCCTGGCAACACTCCAGACGGCAGCGGACCGCTCACCTCGCTGATCTACACGGTCGTCAGCCAGAAGATGGCCGCCAGCATCGCTGCCACTGTCACCCAGCCCACACTCGTGCCCGCACCCACCGCCCCAGCGCCACCGCCAGAATGACTGCAGGCGGCCGTAATTTACGAGGGGAAACCCCGTAGGTCACAGGCAGCAGACCAGATGGAAGCGTGACCAGCAAAGACCCACGTGAGTCGGATCACCCGGATGCCCTGGACCGGATCACCGCGCCAGAAAAGCGAGAGCACATCACCGCGCGGATCGCGGCCGCATCCGGGTTCCCGCTGCGAACTGGACCACCGGAATGCCGCCGACTTGACTGCCGGCTGTGATTATCAGGTACGTATGCCGCATCGAAGAGACTATTAGACCTTCTGGCCATGTCCTGCCCAGGCTGTCTCACCCAAGAGTACGTGCTGGCCCCATGCTGGTTCCCTGGAGCGGCTTGAAGGGTCCCCTGAGGCATTTCGGGCGATCTCGTCCGTCCGCTGGCCTGAAATGGCTGCCGCGGCTGCGCCAGCCGAGCCGCCTGCGCCCGTGCCGCGGCTGCTTGCGCTTTTCCTTTCGTGTGATCTGATTGACGTATCGGGCACTGGGCCGCGGGCGGGCCTGGGAGTGGCGC
>JASHVM010000661.1:0-4723 GCA_030044595.1 Streptosporangiaceae bacterium | reverse complement strand
GGCGGCCGGGTGGTCAACCGGGACCGGATGTGGCATTACACCGAGGGCATCCAGAACTGGGACCCGATCTGGGCGGGTCACGGCATCAGGATCCTGCCCGGGCCTTCCCCGCTGTGGCTCGACGCCCGGGGACGGCGGTTCCCGGCGCCGAACTTCCCGGGGTTCGACACCCTGGGCACGCTGGCGGCCATCCGCGCGACCGGCTTTGACTACTCGTGGTTCGTGCTGACCCAGAAGATCATCGAGAAGGAGTTCGCCCTGTCCGGTTCGGAGCAGAACCCGGATCTGACCGGCAAGGACATCTGGCTCACGCTGTCCAGGGCCCGGCCCGGCGCCCCGGCGCCAGTGGCGGCTTTCATGCAGCACGGTGCCGACTTCGTGGTTGCCCGGTCCTTGCCCGAACTCGTCACGGGCATGAACAAGCTGACGGCCGAGCCGCTGATAGACCTGGCCGACCTCGAGCGGCAGATCGCAGCGCGGGACCGGGAGATCGACAACCCGTTCACCAAGGACCTGCAGGTCATGGCGATCCGCAACGCTCGCCGTTTCCGCGGCGACCGGCTGGTCCGTACGGCGGCCCCGCACAAGATCCTCGATCCCAGGGCCGGCCCGCTGATCGCCGTCCGGCTTAACATCTTGACCCGCAAGACGCTGGGCGGCCTGCAGACCGACCTGTCGGGCCGGGTCCTGCGCCGGGCCCGGGGCGCCGGGAGACCCGGCGGAGCCAGCCCGGTTCCCGGCCTGTTCGCCGCCGGGGAGGCAGCCGGGTTCGGCGGCGGCGGGATGCACGGCTACCGATCGCTGGAAGGTTCCTTCCTCGGCGGATGCCTGTTCAGCGGGCGGCAGGCCGGCCGCGCCGCGGTCGCGGAGACCGCATCGTAATCGCGCGCCAGCGAGCTTGGTCAGGGTGCCTGCGGGGACCCCCCGTGCGGGCCGCCGTCCTGGGGCGGCTGGTATTCCTCGAAAGGATCACGGTCGCGCGGCGGCTGACCTGCCCCGTAGGTCCCGCCGTCCGGCGGCGGCTGGTACGCGCCGTAGGTCCCGCCGTCCTGCGGCGCCTGCTGGTACGCGCCGTAGGTCCCGCCGCCGGGCGCAGACTGGCCGGAGAGCCGGTAGTACACGAGCGTGACGACGAGCGCGAGGTACGGGGAGATCAGGGTGCCCGAGATGATCGAGCTCAGGCCGCCGCGCAGGAAGTGCGGCAGGAACGCGAAGACGAGGCCGAGCACGATGTCCACCGCGATCATGATGATGAACACCAGCGCCAGCGTGGCGAACACGTGCCAGAAGCGGCCGCGGACCAGCTCGTGGCTGCGCCCGAAGGAGCCGAACACCCCGGATCTCTCGATGACGATGACCGGCACGATCACCGCCCAGATGGTGATCAGCCACAGGCCGGGGACGATGAACAAGAACAGCCCGATCGTGATCGCGATGCCGGCCAGGATGGATGCCGCGGCGACCGGCCCGAGGGAGGGCAGGGCGGCGGACACGGTCTCGCTGATCGACAGGTCCGCGCGGCCGTCCCGTACGTCCTGGACGGCCTTGACCAGGGTCGCCTGGAGGAGGAAGGCCGCCACCACCTCCACGAGGGCGCCGAGCAGCAGGCCGATGGTTCCGGCCAGCGCCAGGAGCGCCGCGAGGATCGCGGCACCCAGGTAGATGATGAAGGCGATGGCGAGAAGATGCTGAGCGTGCGCCTTGTACATCCGCCACGCTTCGTCAAGAACGCCTGATAGTGGGTTCATGGCGGTGATGGTACGCCTCGTGGCCTACTCGCGGGTGAACGGAAGGACCTAACGCCGCCGCAAAGACGGCGGCCACGCCCTGGCCGCCGCCGACGCACATGGTTTCCAGCAGGTACCGGCCCTGCCTGCGCCGCAGCTCGCGCAGGCCGGTGGCGAGCATCCGTGCCCCGGTGGCGCCGATCGGGTGACCGAGCGAGATACCGGACCCGTTGACGTTCAGCTGGTCTGGCTCGTTCCACTGCCACCCGGCCAGGACGGCAAGGACCTGGACGGCGAAGGCCTCGTTGAGCTCCACTAGGTCGATGGCGCTGAAACCGAGGCCCGTTCGGGCAAAGAGTTTTTCCACCGCCGGGACGGGCCCGATGCCCATGGTGGCGGGGTCGCAGCCCGCCGCCGCCCACCCGACCAGATAGCCGGCCGGCTCCAGGCCGAGCGGCTGGAGGCGGTCCTCGGCCACGACCAGGCACGCCGCGGCCGCGTCGTTCTGCTGGCTGGCGTTGCCCGCGGTGACGGTGCCGCCCGGCATGATCGTGCGGAGCTTGGCCAGCGTCTCGACCGTCGTGTCCGGCCGCACGCCCTCGTCCCGGCTGACCAGGACCGGGTCGCCGCGCCGCTGCGGCACCTGGACCGGGACCACCTCATCGTCGAACCGGCCGGCCGCCCAGGCGGCCGCGGCTCGCTGCTGGCTGCGGGCGGCGTAGACGTCGGCTTCGTCGCGGGTGATGCCGAACCGCACGGCGAGGTTCTCCGCGGTCTCGATCATCCCGGAGATCTTGCCGAACCGCCATTCCGGCTGTGAGCGCTCCCGGCCGCGGTCGATGCGATCGTAGAGCACCTGGTTCCCTGACCTGGCCCCCCACCGGACGGAAGTCGTGTAATGCTCGGCGTTGCTCATGGATTCGGCCCCGCCGGCCAGCACCGCGTCGGCGGCGCCGGTCTGGACCATCATGGCCGCGGTGATGATGGCCTGCAGCCCGCCGCCGCAGCGCCGGTCGATCTGGAATCCCGGCACGCTGACCGGCAGGCCGGCGTGCAGGGCCGCCCACCGCCCGAGGCACGGCGTCTCGCCGTTGACGTAGGACTGAGCGAAGGCCACGTCGTCGATGCGCCCGGGGTCGATCCCGGTCCGGTCCAGGACGGCCTTGATGGCCGTGGCGGCCAGGTCCTCGACGGGAACTGCACGCAGGCTTCCGCCGAACGTGCCCACCGGCGTCCGCATGGGCGCGACGATCGCGGCCCGGCGCGTAGTCATGGGGCGGTCCTCCTGTTAGTCGCGGGCAGCGGCCGCTGCCTCCAGGGCTGGCCTGTGGTCGGGATGGGCGATCGCGAGCATCCGCTCCCGCCGCTGGGCCAGGGTCAGCCCGCGCAGGTCGGCTACTCCATACTCGGTCACGATCACGCCCGCGTCGGCCCGGGCGAGGCTGACTGGGCCGGTCAGCCTGGCCACGATCCGGCTGGCGCCCCCGGCTGTCGACGACAGGGCGAGGACCGGGACTCCGCCCGGCGACCGGGCGGCTCCGCGCAGGAAGTCGGCGGCTCCGCCGACGCCGCCGACGTACCGGCCCGCCGCGGTCTCGGTATTCGCCTGCCCGGTCAGATCGACCTCCGTGGCCGAGTTGACGGCCACCAGGGCGTGCTGCGCGGCGAGCACCGCGTGGTCGTGCGTGTAACGGGTGTCGCGGAGCTGAATCGACGGATCGGCCGCGGCGCGCGTGATCAGGGTCGCGGTGCCCATCAGGAAACCGGTCACGACCAGGCGCCGGTCGACGGTCTTGCGGGCTCCGGTGACGACGCCGGCCTCGATGAGCTCGGCGACCCCGTCGGTGATCATCCCGGAATGCACGCCGAGGCCGCGGTGACCGAAGAGCTGGCGCGCGGTCGCCGACGGCAGCGTGCCGAGGCCGAGCTGGAGGGTGGCGCCGTCGGGTATCAGGCCCGCGACACGGCGGGCGATCGCGGCCTCGACGTCGCTGGGCGGGGGCTCCGGATACTCGGCGGGCGCCCGCGAGGTGTGCACGATCACGTCCAGCTCGCTCCGGCTCAGCCTGCGGTCGCAGCCGACCTCGGGTATCTGGTCGTTGACCTCGGCGATCACCGTGCGGGCTCGGCCGATGAGCGGGGTCAGGTAGTCGGCGGCCAGGCCCAGGCCGAAGGTGCCGTCGGGCCCGGCCGGCGGGAGGGCCAGGAACAGCACGTCCGCGCGGAGCGGGCCGTCGCCGAGGATCCGGGGCAGCTCGGAGTAGTGGCTGGGCACGATGTCGAGCAGGCCGGCGGCGCGCAGCGCTCGGTTGGCGCCCGCGGCGGAATAAGAGGCGAACGACAGGTAATCGCGGTTCTCCGGGCGCAGCGCGGGTGAGCTGGATATCCCGGTGAAGCACCGGATCCCGCCCAGGCGCGCGCGCTGCCTGGCCAGGGCGTCGGCCAGCGTGAGCGGCTCGGCGCAGGCCTGGCCCCACGCCACCGTGTCGCCGGGCTTGACGTACCTGGCCAGGTCGAGCGCGGCGATGTCACCGACCTCGGCCGTCACCAGGATCGGCTCTCGTCGCCCGCGGTCACCGGCCCGCCCCTCAGGCCGTCGCGTACTTGGCCCTGAGTTCGGACTTGACCAGCTTGCCCGCTTCGCTGCGCGGCAGCGCGTCGACGAAGCGCACGGTCCTGGGTGCCTTGAAGCTGGCGATCTTCGACTTCACGAACGCGATGATCTCCAGCTCCAGCTCGGGGCCGGGTACCGCGCCCGGGGCGGGCTGGATGAAAGCGGCGACGGACTCCCCCATCTCCGGGTCGGGAACGCCGATCACCGCGACGTCGTCGACGGCCGGGTGGAGGGCGAGCACGTTCTCGATCTCCTGCGGGTAGATGTTGACGCCGCCGGAGATGATCGTGAACGCCTCGCGGTCGGTGAGGAACAGGTAACCGTCCTCATCGAGGTACCCGACGTCGCCGAGGGTGGTCCAGGTCGGATGCGCCGGGTGCTG
>JASHVM010000660.1:0-23754 GCA_030044595.1 Streptosporangiaceae bacterium | reverse complement strand
GCGTTTCCGCGGAAACGCCTGCATAATGCCGCAAACGCCGGACTTGTTGCGATTACCGAACTTTCCTGCCTCGGGACCAAGCCTCGTCCCTTCAAGCTCCCATTGAGGACGTTTGACCGCAATCAACTGATACGTGAATGGGGAATGCAGGGCAGCGCAGATACAGAGCCGGTCCTGGCCGCCGGTAGCCGACAACCCGGAGCGGCCAATTGGTGTTACGCAAAACCGCAGGTTCTGCTGCACGTGCATTTTCTTGACAGCCTTGGCCGCCAGGTAGCAGTATTACGGAAGGCCGCAGGACTGAGCCACTGACAGGAGAGTCCTGCGTTTGCCGGGGAGTGACTCCCGGCAGCGCCGCAGGACCCCGCTCACCCCCCCAGCGGGGTCCTGCGGTCGGGACCTGCGTCATAACGCGCCTCGAGCCGCTCCAGGCCGCTGCGCGCCCACCTGCCCGACGGTGAACGCGTCACCGGCGTGCTCGCGATGAGCGGGCCCGGTCAGCCGGTACCGTCGGCTGGTGTTCCGGGCCCGGCCAGGGCGTTTTTCGGACCGGCTATCGTTTTCGGCGTCCTTGCCTTCTGGCCACGCCGAGTGCCCAATATGCCGTGCGCCCGGTGCGCCCCGGCGACCACGCCGACCACTTTAGGAATCTATTTGAGGTGGTAAAGCTCGACCCGATCCACCGGTCGCGAATCGGCGGCTTAGCCACGTTTCCGGCGCCGAATAACCGGCCGAGGATGCCGCCCACCTTCGGCGCACTCGCCCGCAGCCGCGGTTCCGGGGCACCCGGTCAGGCGTTGGAGAACAGCGGGATATTCGCGCCGCTGGCCGGAGCCAGGCGTCTGTCGAGGAGCGCGACGATCAGCTCCGCGACGTCCGCGGGGGTCAGGCGGGGCCGCAGCGCGGGATTAGCCCGCCGCAGCATCTCGGTGTCGACCGCACCCGGGCTCACGCAGATGGCGCTGATCCCGTGCTCCTTGCCCTCCACGGCGATCGCCTCGGTGAGGCCGATGACCCCGAACTTGGAGACGTTATACGCGGCCAGGCCAGGGAACTTCTCGGTGGCGTACACGCCGGAAAGCGAGCCGAAGGTGACAATCCGCCCTTCACCGCCGCGCCGCATGGCGGTGAAGGCCGCGCGACAGCACAAGAACGTGCCGGTCAGGTTGATGCCGAGCGTCTCGTCCCACATCGCGCGCGTCGTGTCGGCAAACGGCGCGGGCGTCAGAACCCCGGCCGCGCAGACCAGCGCGCTGACCCGGCCCAGCCTCGCAGCCTCCTCGAAAATAAGTTCGACTTGAGCGTCCTTGCTCACGTCCGTCGGCACCGGCGTAGCCGAGCCACCCGCTTGCCGGATGCGGTCGGCGACCCGGTCCAGTGCGTCGCCGTCGCGCGCGGCCAGCACGACCCGGGCTCCCGCCGCCGCTATCGCTTCCGCCGTGGCCGCCCCGATCCCGCGGCTCGCGCCGGTAACGACCGCCACCCGCCCCTCCAGCCAGTGCACCGCGTCACCCACCGCCGGCCCTGGCCCTACCGCCCGCGGCCCCGGCGCCAGTCTCAAGCACTCGCTGATAAAGCTCCTCGTGAGCGTCCAGGCTCCGCCCCAGGTCGAGACGGTCCACGGCGTGCTCACGACAGGCCGAACGTGAGATCCCGGCCGCCCGCCCGACGGCCTCGACGGCAGCCCGGATGTCATCGGGCGGGACCAGGAAACCGGTCACGCCGTCCGCCACCACCTCGCCCAGGGCGCCGCGCCGGAACGCGACCACCGGGGTCCCGCACGCCTGCGCCTCGGCGGCGGCCATCCCGAAGGGCTCGTCCCACCTCGCCGGGTACAGAACGACCGCCGCTCGAGCCATGGCCTCCCACAGCGCGGTCCGGGGTATGGCCCGGTGCACCGCCACGCCGGGCCGGGCTCGCCGCGGATCGATCTGTTCCCGGCTGTACTCGGCATCGTAGGCCTCGCCGTAGACGTCGATCGGCATCCGGGCCGCCAGGGCGATGTCGATGGCCTCGGCGGCGCCCTTCTCGGGGCTCAGTCGTCCCGCGAACACGGCGCCCGATCCGGGCGCCGGCGACCAGCCGATGACGCTCACCGGCACGTACGGCGGCAGGATCGCGTCCACGCGGACGATCTGGCGCCAGGTACCGGCCTGGAAGGCCGAGACGCACGCCACCGTCGGCGGTTTGCCGCACCGGCCCGCGTACCGCACCGCCGCGGCGACCGCCTCACCCGGCGGCAGGTGCAGCGTGTGCACCACCGGCGCCTGCAGCGTCGTCGCCAGCCGCACGGCAGGCGCGTCGAAGGCGTGATTGTGGACCACGTCGTACCGGGTCTCCCGCATGATCCGGTAGGCGCCGGCGAAAGCGGACCCGACCGCCGCTGGCTCGGCGCCCGCGCGCGCGGCCGGACCCGCGGATCCGAACGCCCGGTAGAGCGCACCAGCCAAGGAATCCGGGTCGACTCCGGTGTCGATCACCTTGACCCCCGGGATCGCCGAGCCCGAGGCGGCGTAGACGTGAACCTCGTGCCCCCGGCCGGCCAGCCCGCGGGCCAGGTCGGACACGAAGGCCTGCGAGCCGCCCTGCTGCGGCTCGCGGATGGTCGTCACGAGCGGCGCCATGATGGCGATCTTCATCGGGCCAGCACCTTGAAGGCCAGGTCGCGCGGCGGGTTGATCCCGAGCACCTCGAACGGAACCCGCCGCAGGCCAAGCCGACGGACCTCGGGCGCCGCGCGAGGGTAGAAGATCTCGGCCAGTTCGACGGCGTCATCGCGGCTCGAGAACTCCACGAACATCGGCCCGGGGAAGCAGGCGTACCTGTAGTCGCGGGCGGCGAGCCACTTCACGTTGTTCGGCCAGATGATGGCGACACAGCCGCCCGGCTTGCACACCCGCTCCATCTCGGCCAGGCCAGCCTCGCCGCCGTGTCCCGAGGCCGGCGTGAAGGCCGAACAGGCCACGACCAGGTCCGCGAAGTCGTCGGGCAGGGGCAGGTCGTCGAAGAACCCGTGCACCACCCGGACCCGGTCGCCGGCGTCGATTTCCGCGAGCTTCCGCCTCAGCACCCGGCGCAAGCCCGGCGCGGGCTCGATCGCGACGACCTCCCGGCCCCGGCCGACGAGCTCGAGCGTCAGCCGTCCCGCGCCCGCGCCGACGTCGGCGATCCGGTCCGCGGCCGCTGGCAGCCAGGCCAGGATGTCGGGATGGAGCCGCTCGGCGCTGGCCAGCCGGTCATAGAGCTCCGGCTCGAGCCGGTACAGCAGTTCCCAGGCCAGGACCACGTTGGCTCGCGGATCACCGTCGCCGCCCGGGACAAACCGGCGGGCCTCCTCGGGGGTGAATACGCGAAGGTCCGCCGCCGTGTAGCGCTGTCGCAGCTCCCGGCCCGCCCTCGCCGGAGCCCCAGACACCGGAGCCCCCGACACCGGAGCCCCCGGCACCCGAGCGTCAGGCCTGGGCAACGACTTCAGCCCAGTTCTTGTCGGTCTCCCAGACCCGAACCGACCACAGCAGCCCCTCGGGAAGCTCCGGCCGGATCCGCTCGCAGAAGGTCAGAGCCAGGTTCTCAGCCGTCGGGATGCGCCCCTTGAGCCACGGAACGTCGGTGTTCAGGTTGCGGTGATCCACATCCCGGATGACCTGCCTGCTCATGACCTCGGATAGCAGTTTCAGGTCCATGACGTAGCCGCTGGCCTGGTTGATCTCGCCGGCCACGACCACCTCCAGGACGTAGTTGTGCCCGTGCAGGTTCGCGCACTTCCCGAACAGTCGGCGGTTTTCCTCCTCGGACAGGTCCGGGTCGCTCAGCTGGTGCGCGGCATTGAACGATTCGCGCCGACCCACCAGCACGGTCATCGGGCTGCACCTGGAGCAGTTGCCACGTTCTCATCATGGCCGGCCGCAGGCTCAACTGCCGCACGGGGCCGGCCGTCGCCCGGCCAGCGGCACGCGAGCGGCAGCTCCGGCAACTATCCGCAAAGCGCCCCCGTTCCCGCGGCTCATGCTGGCATAATTCTCGGCGGTCACGGCCGACCGCACGCAGCTGTGGCAGCCACATCCGTGAGGGGGGTCAACACTTGGACGGTGCACAGGACATGATCCGCAGGAGAACAGCCCGCCTATCGGCCGGGATCGTGCTAGGGGTGGTCGTGGCCATGATCCCCTTGGTCGCGCTGTCCGGTTCAGCCTCAGCCTCTGGTCCAGGCCCGAATACGCCAGAACCCGTGCAGGCGGGGATCAACGTGGGGACGCTTTCCGGCGCATCCGTCTTCGGGACCACCCCGGCCGATACCCCGGAGACCGTGTCCTTCATCCTGCGGGAGCAGAACCTCTCGCAGCTGCAGAGCCAGGTGCAGTCGGGCGTCACGAACTACCTGTCGGTCAGCCAGTTCGCCGGCACCTACGGCCAGACCCAGGCCAACATCTCCGCGCTGACCAGCTACCTGGCGAGCTTCGGCATCCAGTCAGATGTCTACGCCGATAACGTCGACGTGTCGACCACGGGCACGGCGGGCGAGTACGACCAGGCGCTGTCGGTGACGCAGAACCAGTACGACGTGCCCGCGCAGCCGGGACAGGGCGGCCTTAACGGGATCCCGGCGCAGAACAACGTGCACGGCAACGTCCAGGCCCCGCTGCTGCCGTACCGGCTCGCTAATTTCGTGCTCGCCATTTTCGGCCTGACGAACTACGGCCCGTACGACAGCCCGGCGATTCACGTGAATACCACCGTGCTCAAGCCGCAGACGGGCAGCTCGAACTCCTGCCTGGCGCTGACCGGCTCGGCCTACGACTGCAACCTGCCGCAGAATTTCGCCGCCAACTACGGGCTCGACGGCCTGTACCAGCGGGGCGCCGATGGCTCCGGCCAGACCGCGGCGATCGTCACCTTGGCCGCGCTTGACCAGGGTCCGCCAGGGTACCAGTGGGCGCCGCAGTACTTCTGGGCCAAGGTCGCGCACATACACCAGACGGGCACCCTGACGGTGCGGAATATCGACGGCGGGCCGGGTGCGCCGAGTGACGCCTCGGGCTCGGGTGAGACCGACCTTGACGTCGAGCAGGCCGGCGGTGTCGCTCCCGGCGCGAACGTGATCGTCTACCAGGCGCCCAACACCGACTACGGGTTCGCCGACGCGTTCTTCACCGCAGCCAGCGAGAATACCGCCGACACCGTCTCGACAAGCTGGGGAGACTCCGAAAGCTACATAGCAGCGACGATCTTGGCCGGGCAGGAAGCGCCTGCCTTCATCCAGGCGTTCGACGAGGCTTTCCTCGAGATGGCCATCCAAGGACAATCTGGCTTCGACGCCGCCGGCGACGCCGGGGCTTACGACGCCAGCTCCGACCTCGGCACCACCAACCTGTCGGTCGATACGCCGGCGGACAGTCCGTATATGACCGCCGGGGGCGGAACTACGCTGCCCTGGACCGGCACGGTCACCGGCCCGGACGGCAGCGCCACGGTGACGGTGCCCGCGCAGCGTGCCTGGGGCTGGGACTACCTGTGGCCGGCCATCGCGAAGGTCACGGGCGTTTCTGAAGCGACCGCCGCGGAAGCGAATATCGGCGGTGGCGGCGGCGGCTTCAGTACGGTCGAGCCCATCCCGTCCTACCAGGACGGCGTGTCGGGCACGAACAGCTTCCACGCCGTGCAGTACCTGACGCCGATCGACTACCAGACGATCGTGGACGGGCTGGTCCTGCCGACCGCCTGGAACTTCGATTCCGCCCCCGGCGTGACGTCTGGCACCGGTAGCGGCCGCAACGTTCCCGACGTCTCCGTCGACGCGGACCCGTACACCGGATACCTGCTGTACGAGCCCTCATTCGCCGGCGTGGACGAGCCGGTGCTGCAGGGCGGCTGGGGCGGCACGAGCTTCGTGGGCCCGCAGCTGAACGGCTCCACCGCGGTCATCGACTCGTACCTGGGTCACCGGGTCGGGTTGTGGAATCCGGTCATCTACGCCGCCGCCTCCGGGCCCAACTCCCCGTTCACCCCGCTTCAGCAAAGCGGGACCGGCAACGACAACCTCTACTTCACCGGTAACCCCGGCACGGTCTATAACCAGGCAGTCGGCCTCGGCCTCCCGAACCTGACCGAGCTGGCGGGCGACTTCACCGGGTAGGCTGCCCGCCCGCAGCTTGCCCAGCCCAGCCCAGCCCGGGCCGCGCCGCCGCGGCGTGGCCCGGGCCGGGTCCGTTAGTGGGCGAGCAGCCTGATCAGATGGGCGGCGTTGGGCGAGCCCAGGCCCGAGGCCGGGTCCCAGCCGGGGCCGGCCGAGTAGCCGGTGACGCCGGAGACGTCCCAGCTGTTGTTCCCGACCGTCACGTCGTGGAAGGCGTAGGGGTACAGCGGGCTGGCCGCGATCGCGTACAGCCTCGGGTTCAGCAAGCCGAGCCGGTGCCCGGCGGCCTGGTCGGCCAGCGCGGTGATCGCGGCCCACTGCGGCGTGCCGGAGCTGGTGCCGCCGAAGGTGAAGATGGCCGGCGTGCCGCCGTTGCACGCGCTGCAGACGCCCAGCACCCCCCCGTACACGTCTCCGTCATAGGTGACGTCGGGTAGGCCGCGGTAGGCGCTGCCGGTGTTCACCAGGTACTGGTAGTACGGCCGCGGGTAGATCGTGCTGAAGCCGCCGCCGCCGGCCCCGAAGTCGGGATTGAGGCCGGAGTTGTTCCACACGCTCTCGGAGTAATAGGTACCTGTGATGAAGTTCGCGTTGAGGTGCGTGCCGCCCACCGCGGTGACCAGCGGGTCGGAGGCAGGCGTGGACGCGCTCAGGAAGTACCCGGAGCCGTTGCAGTTCGGCAGCGCGGCTCCGTCGTCGCCGGCGCCGGCCAGGACGGTCATGCGTTCTCGGTAGGCGACCACGAAAGCCTGATGCTGCGCCCTGAACACGTTGGGCGCCATGCAGGTCTCGCCCTCGCCGAAGCTCTGGGACAGCACGTCGCCGAGATTTTGCTGCACGACGTACTGTTGCGCGGCCAGGATGTCGGGGTCCTGATCGCTCGTGGCGATCACCAGGTCGATTGTGGCGCCGGGGGCGATGGCGTGGGACCACTGGGTGTCGAGCGCGATCTCCCCAGCCCAGCCGACCTCGTCCGCGTTGTTGGGGTCGAACGTGGGGCAGCCGAAGGGGCAGATGATATTGAGATTGGCGGCCGGGAGCCCGAACGTCGCGTCGAACAGCGCCAGGTCGCTGGCGATGTACGGGTTCCCGAAGGCGTCGATGATGACGATTGTCTGGCCGGCCCCGGTCAGGTGACGGGGTATGTTGTAGGCCCTGCGGATCTGCTTGGGCGCGTAGCAGGGAACCGGATTGCTGGCCGACTCCGGCGCCTGGCACGCGAACAGGCCTGAGCCGTTCGGTCCCGAGGTCTTGACGTAGAGCGGCGCGCCGCCCATGCTCAGCGCGGGCACCATTCGCGCGGTGAGCTGGGCTGCTGGCGCAGCAGCGACCGATCCCGCCGAGACGCCGGCCAGCGGGATCGCCGCCAGCGACGCCAGCGCGGCCAGGCCGAAGAAGGCTGTCAAGTAACGAAATGATTTTCTTGACCCCACGCACGCTCCCCCTTCCTGGGATTCAGCCCGGGTTCGGCCGAAGTTACGGCCCAAGTAGCGCCCGTCTTCGGCAAAGTGGCCAAGCTGGGACAAAGGGCATTATTAGGCGATTATATAAATAGCTTTAGATTTTTGGTAGATTGCGTCTGCTTTTGCGACAGAATGGCAGTTCTGGGGACACTCCGCTACGCCGTATCCGCGGCCACTGCTTGTACGCTGTGCATGGTCCGAAACCCCGCGGTGCCCGCAGAAGACGATGGAGGTGGCCTGCCCGTGGCTCCCGCCGACGACTGGGTGGCGCGCACGGCCGGCCAGGTGCGCGCCGAGGGCGAGCGTAGGCATCCCGGTGAGGTTCCGACCTGCGCGTCGGGGATCAGCCCGTCCGGGCCGGTGCACCTGGGGAATCTGCGCGAGCTCACGGTCCCGCACCTGGTCGCGGACGAGGTCCGGCGTGCTGGTGCGCCCTGCCGGCACATCCTGTCCTGGGACGACTACGACCGGCTGCGCCGCGTGCCGGCCGGGTATCCGACGGAGTTCGCCGAGCACATCGGCCGCCCGCTGACGTCGGTGCCCGACCCGTGCGGCGAGCACGAGAACTGGGCCGAGCACTTCAAGCAGCCGCTGGCCGAGGCGCTGGACCGCCTCGGCATCCAGGTCACCGAGATCAGCCAGACCGAGATGTACACCTCCGGTGCCTACACCGGGCAGATCGTGACGGCGATGCGGCGCCGAGCCGACATCGGCGCGATCTTGGCCAGGTACCAGACCAGGCGTCGCGCCGAGCCGGACGACGACGAGCCGGGGGCCGGGGAATATTACCCGTTCCGGCCCTACTGCAAGTCATGCGGGCGAGACGACACCGCGGTGACCGCCTTCGACGACGAGACGACCGAGATCACCTACACCTGCGCCTGCGGCGCGGTGGAGGGACCGATCCCGATCTCGCAGGTGGCCGGGAAACTGGTCTGGAAGGTCGACTGGCCGATGCGGTGGGCCTACGAGCACGTGACGTTCGAGCCGGCCGGCGCGGACCACTCCTCGCCCGGGTCCAGCTTCACCGTCGGCGAGGCCCTGGTGTCGGAGATCTTCGGCGGCGAGATGCCGCTGCACTTCGGGTACGCCTTCGTGGGCACGACCGGGTCGGCGAGGATGAGCGGATCTCGCGGCGGCGCGCCGACGCCGTCTGACGCGCTGGAAATATTCGAGGCTCCGCTGCTGCGCTGGCTGTACGCGCGGCGGCGTCCCGAGCAGTCCATCACCCTGGCCTTCAACGCCGAGGTCGGCCGGGTCTACGACGAGTGGGACGCGTTGAGCCTCCAGGTCGCCGAAGGCCAGGCCGACCCGGCCAGGCAAGCGGTCTTCGCCCGCGCGTCGGGCACGTCGGACGGACCGCTGCCGGTCACGCCGCGCCCGCTGCCCTTCCGCACCCTGGCCTCGATCGTCGATATCACGGCCGGCGATCAGGCGCAGATCCTGCGGATCGTCCGGGACGTGACCGCGGATAACCCGGTCACCAGCCTGGATGAGGTCCGGCCGCGGCTCGACTGCGCGCAGGCCTGGGTCAACGGATACGTCGCGCCCGCCGACCGTACCCAGGTCCGGACCGAGCCCGACGACGCTGGGCTGGCCGCCCTGACCGGTCCCGAACGCGACGCCATCGGCCTGCTGCTCGGGCGGATGGCCGACGACTGGTCCCTCGAGGGCCTGACCACCCTGCTGTACGGCATCCCGAAACTCCAGCAAGGCCTGCCCATCAGCACGCCGCCGACCCCCGAGCTGAAGGCCCGCCAGCGAGAGTGGTTCGTGCTGCTGTACGAGCTACTGACCGGAAAGGACACCGGCCCGCGGCTGCCCACGCTGCTGCTCGCCCTCGGCCAGGACCGGGTACGCTCCCTCCTCGCGCCCGCGCTGGCCTGATCTCGCAATCATCTGCCGCCCTAGGGTTCTCAGAGCGGCTCCCGCGCGCGACGCTCGTAGTAATGGACCGGAATCGTTACGCCGACCTGCTGCGGGTCATCGCCCTGGGCGGGGTGGTCTACGGCCACTGGCTGCTGACCGACGTCACCTATCACAACGGGCAGCTCGGCGGCCTCGACGCCCTGGGATACGTCAGCTGGGGGCGCTGGGGTACCTGGCTGTTCCAGGTCATGCCGGTCTTCTTCCTGGTCGGCGGATACGCCAACGCCCGGTCCTGGACGGCGCACCGCGAGGAAAGCTGGCCGTGGTGGATCCGGCGCCGCGCCGTGCGCCTGCTGCGGCCGACGACGGTCTACGCGGCAGCGGCGGTTCTCGCGGTCACCGCAGTCAGGCTGGCGCACATCGTGAGCCCGGCCGAGCTGGCCCAGGCCGGCTGGGTCGTCGCGTTGCAGTTGTGGTTCTTGCCCGTCTACCTGTTGCTGATCGCGCTCACCCCCGCGATGCTGGCCGCGCACCGGCGCTGGGGCCTTGCGGTCCCGGCGGCGATGGCGGTCGCCGCGGCCGCGGTGGACGCGGGGGTTCTCCGCCTGCACCTGCCGGTGGTCGGCTTCGCCAACTACCTGCTGGTGTGGGGGACAGTACACCAGTGGGGCTTTGCCTGGCAGGACGGCAGCCTGACGCGTCCGCGGTGGCGTCCTTACGCGCTGGCCGCCCTCGGCGCGCTGGCCCTGGCCGGGCTCCTGCGCTGGACGCCGTTCCCGGTCGACATGATCGGCGACGGCGAGCACGTTACCAACACCACGCCGCCGTCGATCGCGCTGCTCGCGTTCGCCGCCGCCCAGGCGGGGGTGCTGCTCGCGCTGCAGCCAGCCGTGTCGCGGCTGCTGGCCCGGCCCGGCGTGTGGCGGACCGTCACGCGGCTGAACGACAAAGCCGTGACCGTCTACCTCTGGCACATGACGCCGGTGATCGTCATCGCGGTCGCGTTCTACCCGACCGGGGTGATGCCCCAGCCGGCCATCGGCACGGCGGCGTGGTGGGCGCTGAGGCTGGGCTGGTTCGTCCTGCTGACCGAGGTGCTCGTGCTGGTCGTCGCGGCGTTCGCCTGGGCGGATCGGCCGTCACGCCCGCCGCCCGCCGGGACCGGGCCGCCCCGGCTCGCCTCGGACGTGGTCCTGCTGGGCGGCTTGGCCGCCGTCGGGGTAGGCCTGGCCAGGCTGGCGATCGCCGGATTCGCCCCGGCCGGAGAGCTGCCCGTGCCGGTCCTGGTCGCTTACGCGGCCGGGCTGGCGGGCGTCGCGGCCGCGCCGCTGCTCGCGCGCCGGAAACGTTCGAACCCGCGCCGGGGAGGCGTCCCTGACGCGGGCGCCCGGGCTCCGGCGACGTAGCCGGCCGCGGGAATCAGGCCGCCGGGCGCAGCAGCGTCATCCGGTGCCTGATGCCGCCCCGGTTCCTCGCGTGCCGGGCCAGCCGCGCCATGGCGTCCCGCGCCGCGTCCGGGGCGCCCGCGGGCTCGGCCGGACAGAACGTCGGGGATGATGGCCGCTGCACCGCGTATAGCGCCATGGCCAGCCCGGCCGGGGTGAGCACGGACCGCGGCGCGACCGGCGGTCGGACCTGCAGGGCGTAGCCGGTGATCGCGTCGAGGACGCCGGGCACTCCGGCACGGACCTGCCGCGGCGTGTAAACCCCTCTCCGGTGCCGCGGCGCGGGCGGGAGCACGGTGGCCTCGTCGCCGGGCCAGTACCCGGTGAGCAGGGCGTAGAGCATCCGGGCCAGGGCCCTGGCGTCCGTGGCGGCCGGATCACCGGCGTCCGCCCCGGACGGCGCGCCGGCCAGCGCCGCGTCCATGCCGAGCCCGGTGATCTTGAGACCGCTGCTGTTGTCCCAGCGCAGGGACCGCGGGCTCAGCCGCAGGTGCGGCCGGCCGGCCTCGTGCGCCACGGCGATCGCGTCCGCGGCGTCGGCGATCATGGCGGCGGCCAGCGCCGGACTGGGCAGCCCGGACAGTACCAGGTCTTCCAGATGGGTACCCGGGGTCCATTCGGACACGATGTACGGGCACTCGATGCTGTAGTCGGTGTCGTAGACCGTGGCCAGCCGCGGATCATTGATCCTGGCCGCGGCCTGCACCGCCTCGACCACGTGCCGGGGGACTTCAAGGCCGCGGGGAAGCAAGTGGACGGTGACCGGCCGGCTGAGTAGCTCGTCGGTGGCTTTCCACGCCGACAGCCCGCGGCCCGCGCCGGTCCGCTGGTCGCCGGGCTGCCAGGGCGAAGGGTCGCCCCCCGCGCCGATCCGCTCGTCGAGCCGGAAGCGTCCGCCCAGGCACATCCCCGCTACGCGCGAGCCGGACGCTATCCCAACTTCCTCAATTGCCGTCACCCGTCACCTCCCGCTCATCACCAACCCAGGTGGAGCTGTGCCCCGTTCGCGGCGACTGATACCAGCCTATTCCTGGCGCCCGTCGGCATAAGGCCTGCTCGGCGCCCGCTTATGCCTCCTGACCTGCGAAAACGGAATATATCAAGAAACGGATAATTTTTTGCTGAATTGGGGTCTCGGCGCGCCGAGTTGTGTTAAGCGGTGGCGAGGAAGCGGTCCATGACGCGGACGCCGGACTCCAGGGCGGACAGCGGGATGCGCTCGTCGGTGCCGTGGAACATCGCGTAGTAGTCGTACCCCGGCGGGAGCACCATCGGCGTGAAGCCGTAGCAGGTCATCCCCAGCCGGGCGAAATGCTTCGCGTCTGTGCCGCCGCTCATGCAGTAGGGCACGATCGTCGAGCCGGGATCCTCGGCCAGCAGGGCCTGCGTCATGCTGGCCATCACCGCGGTGCCGAGCGGCGCTTCCAGCGGTCCTTCCCGGTGCGCGTATTCCCAGTTCACGTGGGATCCGGTCAGCTCGTCCAGTGCGGCGCGGAACTCGTCTTCCCAGCCCGGCAGGACCCGGCCGTCCACGTAGCCGACCGCCTCGTCGGGAATGACGTTGACCTTGTAGCCGGCCCGCAGCATGGTCGGGTTGGCGCTGTTGCGGATCGTCCCGGCCACCAGTGCCCCCCCGGGGCCGAGGTACGCCAGCAGGTCCTCAGGCGCCAGCGCGCCGAAGCCGCCGGCGGGCGCCGGCCGGCCGGCCGCGGCGGCGATCGCCTCCACCGCGGCGCTCACCGTCGGGATCAGCCTGACCGGCCAGCGATGCGCCCCGATCCTCGCCATCGCCTCGCTCAGCCGGGTCACGGCGTTCTCCGGGTTTGGCTTGGCGCCGTGACCAGCCCGGCCCCGCGCGGTCAGCTTCAGCCAGGCCGTGCCTCGCTCGGCCGAGGCGATGGGATAGAGCCGCTGCCCGTCGCCGGGGTGGAAGGTGAACGCCCCCGATTCCCCGACCGCCTCGGTGCATCCTTCGAACAGGCCCGGATGCCGCTCGACGAGCCACCGGGCGCCGAACTCCGCCGTGTCCTCCTCGTCCGCGGTGAACGCGAGCACCAGGTCGCGTCGCGGGCGGCTGCCGCTGCGCGCCCACCGGCTGACCACCGCGAGCAGCACCGCGTCCGCGTTCTTCATGTCCACCGCGCCGCGCCCCCACAGCACGCCGTCGCGTATCTCGCCGGAGAAAGGAGGGACCGACCAGGACGACGGGTCCGCGGGCACCACGTCCAGGTGCCCGTGGACGAGCAGCGCAGGCGCGCCGGGTTCGCTGCCGCCCACCCGGGCCACCACGTTCGCGCGTCCCGGCGCGGACTCCAGCAGCGCCGGCTCCACCCCTGCCTCCGCCAGCCTGGCGGCCACGTACTCCGCGGCCGGGCGCTCCCGCGCGTCCCCGCCGCCCCGGTTGGTCGTGTCGATCTTGATCAGGTCGGCGGCCAGCCGCGCCACGTCCGCCCCCGCAGGTGTCGTCGGGGCCGGCGTCATCGCGGCAGCAGCCCAGCCGCCTGGTAGGCGTCGTCGATCAGGCGCATGGTCGTGACGGCGTGCTCCGCCGACGTCGGGACCTGTTCGCCGCCCGCGATCGCCGCGGCGAACGCGCGAAGCTGGTAAACGTAGGTCGTGTCGTCGTTGCCCCACTCGTCGGCGATCACCGACCCGTCCCCGACCGCGACCAGGTGGCCCCGGTGCGCGGGGATGAAGTTCTGCAGCCACACGTGGCCGTCCCGGCAGCTCACGTGGACGTCGGCGCGGAACTCGCCGTCCAGCGTGAACGCCGACTCGAACCAGGCCGTCGCGCCGTCGGGATAGGCGAGCCGGACGGCCGTCGCGCGGTCAGCCGCCGCCCCCGCCCGGTCGGGGCCCCGCCCGGACGGCGGCAGGTACGGATCGGCGAGCGCCGCGGTCACCGAAGGCTCGCCGGGACCCAGCAGCCGCAGGCAATCGATCGCGTAGCAGCCGCCGTCCATCAGCGCGCCGCCGCCCAGGTCGTAGTCATACCGGATGTCGTGCTCGTCCGCGATCACGAAGCTCGTCCAGCAACCGATGGACCGGACCGGCCCGAGCTCGCGGACGACGTCCTGCAACCGCCGGGTCAGCGGGTGGTACCGGTAGTGCATGGCCTCCATGACCACCAGGCCGGCGTCCGCGGCCGCGTCCGCGACCCGCTCGGCTTCCGGCGCGTTGGACGCGAACGGTTTCTCGCACAGCACGTGCTTCCCGGCGCCGATCGCCCTGAGCGTCCACGGCCCGTGCAGCGAGTTCGGCAGCGGGTTGTAGACGGCGTCGATGTCCGGGTCGGCGAGCAGGTCGTCGTAGCTGCCGTAGGCCACCGGTATCTCGTGCCGGACGGCGAAGGCCTCGGCGCGGGCCTGCTCCCGTGCTGCCACCGCCGCCACGGTTACCGCGGGAACCTGGCGGGCCGGCTCGATCAGCGCCGGCGCGGATATCCGGGCCGAGCCCAGCACTCCGATGCGTAGCACGTCCACGGTTCAGGCTATGACACGAGCCAGCGACCGGAGGCGGAAGCCGGGGAAGTCGACACGCCGTAACTGAGCATTCATCGCCGCTTCACCTGCCGGTGGCGTGTTACTTTTGTATCCCCACGGGGTCAGACCTGGCGGGTGCTTCATGTGTTTCTGATGAGAAGGGTGGAGCATTGGGCCAGGATGACCGCCTGGTGGCGCTGGTCAGCGCTGGTTCGCGCGGTATCGGCGCCGCCGTCGTGCGCAGGCTCGCCGCGGCCGGCTGGCACGTCAGCTTCAGCCACCGGCGCGACGAGCAGTCCGCCCGCGAGGCCGAGAAGGCCGCACGTGAGTTCGGTGCCCAGGTGGCCGCGGTCGAGGTGGACATGACCGATGCCGCCGAGGTCGCGTCGTGGGTTCGGCGCGCCGAGGAGGAACTAGGCCCGGTGGGTGCCGTGGTGAGCTGCGCGGGAGTCATCAGGGACCGGCCGCCGTCGCTGGTGGAGGACGCCGACTGGCGGGCCGTGATCGACACCGAGCTGGACGGCATGTTCCATCTGTGCCGCGCCGCCGTGTTCCCCATGATGAAACGAGGATCGGGCCGGATCATCACGGTGTCCTCCGTGGTCGGGGTGTACGTCCACACCGGCTCCGGTGATGACCTGGCGGCCAAGCCCGGGATCGCCGGGTTCGTCAAGGCGCTGGCGACCCAGACCCGCCGGTTCGGGATCCGCGTCAACGCTGTGGCACCCGGTCCGGCCCTGCGCGACATGACCGCGATAGTGCCGGAAGGGACGACGGCCGGCCTGACCGAGACGATCGCGCTCCGCCGCTTCGGCAGCGCCGCCGAGGTCGCCGAGCTGGTCGCGTTCTTGCTCTCCGACGAGGCCGCGGAGATCACCGGGACCGTCCTGGAGGTGCCCGGCGGGATATCCGCTGTGACGCCGGATCCGCCGGCCCAGCAAGTGAGCCTCAAGGCCGGGGCCGCCGGGGCGGGGCCGCCCTGACCGAAGGCCGGCGTCGGGTCTTTGGCCCTTGGGAGGGTCGCGCTTGGGCTAGCCGGCCATCGGCGCCTAAGTTTGTATCGGATGATAGACACCGGCCAAGACCAGACGTTCAGTCCCTACGTGCCCACCGTCCTGATCGATTGGCTACGGGAAAATCCGGAGGCCAGTCACCGCACGGTGGACGGCACGCTGGCGTTTATCGACATCTCCGGGTTCACCCGGCTGACCGAGCGGTTCGCCCGGGCGGGCAAGGTCGGCGCCGAGGAGGTGAACCAGATCCTGAACGCGGCGTTCGTGAGCCTTCTGGACGTCGCGTTCGGATACGGCGCGGGCCTGATCAAGTGGGGGGGCGACGCGGTGCTGCTGCTCTTCCAGGGCGGGGAGCACGCGGCGGCGGCGTGCGCCGCTACCTGGGAGATGCGCAGGACGCTCCGGCGCGGCGGAAAGGTAACCGGTACCGCGGGCTCGGCGACGCTGCGGATGTCCGCCGGCGTGCACAGCGGCCCGGTCATGTTCTTCCTGGCCGGCAGCAGGCACCGAGAACTCATCATCACCGGGCCAGCGGCCACTCAGACCGCCCTGATGGAAGCGGCCGCCGAGGCCGGTCAGGTCGTGGTCAGCCCCGCTGCCGCCGCTCTCCTCGGCCCCGGCCCGGTCGGCGCGGCCAAGGACCCGGGGTACCTGCTGAGCGGCGCCCCCAAGATTCCGCCTCGGGGCCACCGGCTACGCGACGTCACCGGCCTGGACCTGGGACGCTACGTGCCACCCCCGGTGGCGGAGAACCTGCTGGCCGGCGGGCATGAAGGAGAGCACCGCAGGGTATCCATCGCGTTCATCGAGTTCTCCGGCACCGACCAGTTGCTGAAGGACCACGGCGCCGACGCGGTGGCCGCCCTCCTGCAGTACGTCATCTCCTCGGCGCAAGACGCGGCGCACGCCAACGACGTGACGTTCCTCGGGACGGACATCAACGCCAACGGCGGCAAGATCATGCTGGTAGCAGGCGCGCCGCGGAGCACTCGCCGCGACGAGACGCACCTGCTTCAGGCCGTACGCGCCGTCCTGGCCCGGCCGGGCGTGCTGACGCTGCGCGCTGGTGCGCACGCCGGCCGCGCGTTCGCCGGTGATCTCGGGCCGCCCTACCGGCGCACGTACTCGGTGTGGGGGGACGCGATCAACCTGGCCGCGCGGCTGATGGCGCGCGCGGCGCCGGGCCAGTTGCTGGCCACCGCGGACATCTTGGACCGCTCCACGAGGATGTTCGCCTTCAAGTCCCTGCCGCCGTTCCAGGTCAAGGGCAAGGCACAGCCGGTGCACGCCTTTGACGTGGGTCCGCCACTGCCGAACCGCCCGGCCCCGGCTCAGGCCGCCGGCGCGCTTGTCGGCCGCGATGCGGAGGTCGCGGCGCTGCGGGAGGCGCTCGATTCACTGCGCCGTGGGCGTGGTGGGTTGGTCGAACTGCTCGGCGAGCCCGGCATCGGCAAGTCGCGGCTGCTCGCCGAGCTGCTCGCCCTGGCCGACCAGGAGCGCCGCGTCGTCGTGCGCTGCGACGCATACGCCACCGCTATCCCGTACGCGGTGACCGACATGCTGCTTCGGGATGTGCTCGGCGCGCCGGCCGACGCCGAGCCGCGGGCCGTGGCCGCCGCGCTCGAGACGGCCGTGGCCGGGCAGGCGCCGCAGCTGGGGAAGTGGCTGCCGCTGCTGGCCACCGCGGTCGGCGCCGAGCTGCCGACCACGCCCGAGGTCGCCCAGCTGGCCGACGATTTCCGCAGGCCGCGCCTTGAGCAGGCCGTGGCGGAGCTGGTCGGCGCGATCCTGCTGGACCCGGCGGTGCTGGCCGTGGAGGACGTGCAGCTGGCCGACGAGGCTTCCGTCGGCGTATTGAACCGGCTGCTCGAGGAGGTATCCGGCCGACCATGGCTCATGGCGATCACCGGACGCGCGCCGAAGCTGCTACGCATCCCGGACAGCGCCGACCCGCTGCTGCTGGAGCTCGGTCCGCTCCCGGCGTCCGCGGCCGAGACCTTGCTGCTCGACGCGACCAAACGGTTGTCGCTCGCGCCGCACCAGATCGCCGCCATCGCTGAGCGCGGGGCCGGCAACCCGCTGTTCCTGCGCGAGCTGGCCACCGTCGCGGGCCGGGGCGGAGACAGCAGGCTGCTGCCGGAGTCGATTGAGGATGTGATCGGAGCGCAGATCGACCTGCTCGCCGTGGCGGACAGGTCCACGCTCCGGGCCGCCGCAGTGGCGGGGATGACGTTCGAGGAGGGGCTGCTCGCGGAGGTGCTCGGCCAGCCGCTGGACGACGGGGTGTGGGAGCGCCTGCGGGAATTCGTATCGCCGGAGGCGCCGGGCACGTTCAGGTTCCGGCATGCGCTTCTCCGTGACGGGGCGTACGAGGGGCTGCCGTACGCGCGCAGGCGGCAGCTGCACGGGCAGCTCGCCACGGCCCTGGAGCGCCGCGCAGGTGACGCGCCGCAGGCCGAGGCGGCTCAGCTCTCGCTGCACTATTTCCACGCCCAGCGTTACGCGGCGGCCAGCCACTACGCGCGCATCGCCAGTGAGCGGGCCGCCGCCGCTTACGCCAACCCGGAGGCGGCCGGGTTCCTGGAGACCGCGCTCGATGCCGCCAAACGGGCGGGCCAGTCGGCAGCAGAGGTGTCGAGGCTGGCCGAGGCGCTCGGGGACATCCGCTACCGGCTCGGTGAGTTTCCTGCCGCCGATCGCGCGCTCGCCGACGCCAGGAAGTCGGCCGACGGCGACCCGGTCGCTTACGCCCGGCTGTGCGAGAAGACCGCGCTGGCCGTGGCGCGGACCGGAAGCGGGGTCTCGGCAGCCCTGCGCTGGACCGCGCGCGGCCGGGAGGTGCTGGCCGGGCTGACTGAGGCTGACCCCGACGCCGCCCGCCAGGACGCGCTGTTGCTCACGGCCAGGACCATGCTGCGCGAGTGGCAGGGGCACTACGCCGAGGCCGCCACGACCGCGGCGGAGGCCATCGCCGTGGCACGACGGTGCGGCGCGCGCGACGTGCTCGCTCGCGCGCTGTACTTGCTCGACACCGCAGACGTGGCCCGAGGCCGGTACGGCGGCGAGCCGTGGGCAGAGCAGGCGCTGGCCATCTTCGAGGAGCTGGGAGAGCTTTCGTGGCAGGCCAAGGCGCTCAACCATCTGGGCATGCGAGCCTACTTCGAGGGTCGGTGGGATGACGCCCTCGGCTACTACCGGCAGGCGAGGGAGGCATTCGAGCGGGTCGGTGACCAGTGGAACGCGGCCATCACCGCATGCAATGCCGTGGAGATCCTGGCCAACCAGGGCCGCTACACGCAAGCAGAACAGGTGGCGCGTCCCGCCGAGCGGGTGCTGCGCGCCTCGGGCGCCCTGGCGGAGATGGCGTTCGCCGATACGCTCCTCGGCCGGATAGCCGCCCAGCGCGGCCGGCCCCTGGAGGCCCTTCGGCGGCTTGAGGCCGCGCGTGCGGGCTACCTCAAGGCAGGAGAACCAACCGAGGTGATGGCCACCGAGATCAGCATCGCCGAGACCCTGGTATACGGCGGCGAGGCCGAGGAAGCGCTGGCCCGCGTCGACGACATCGCCGCCAGCTCTCGCATGCGGGACGCCGACGCCGCCGCCAGCGCGCTCTCCAGGGTGCGGGGCTATGCCCTCGCACTGCTCGGCCGCGCCGTCAGCGCGCAGGAGGCGGTCGACACAAGCCTGCGGGCCGCCCGCGAGCGAGGCAACCGATACGACGAGGCCCTGGCCACTGACGCGCTCATCCAACTGGCCGAGACCCGCGGCCAGCTGGCCGACCCGGAACTTGTTACCCGGCGCAACGAGCTGTTCCGTGCGCTAGGCATCCGCACCGTGCCGACTCCCTGGTCGGCCGCTTCCTCTAGCCAGGCCGGTTCGATTCCAGGCTGGTGATCCTAGGCCGCAAACTGGAGGGCCATCCTCAGTACGTGCCGCGCGGGTCCCCAGCAGGCGCGATGACCGTGGTGACGACGGCCCCGGCAAGAGTCCTGTACTGCAAGGCGATGCACGGCGACGGTCCGCCCAATCTGCAGAGCGGGAGCAGCCCTTCATACTCACCGTTGGCCGAGTTGAACTGCGATGCCGAGCCGTTCTTGGTGGTGAACGACGTCGGCGAGCCCCAGCAGATGTCGAAGAATATCTTCTTCGCCTGCTGCGCTATCGACGCGGCCAGCGTCATGGTGATGATCTTGGACCCGTTCTCGACCGTGAAGCTGACCACCCCGCCGTAGGTCGTGCACGACAGATCAGGGAAGCCGCCGCCGGTGGCGGTCAGCACATTGCTCGTGCTCGTCGAGCTGGCCACTACGGATCCGGAGGTACCGTTCGAGCTGACCGTCCCGGTGCGGCAACTCTGGCCTGCCTGGCACTGCACGAGCTGGCTGACGATGTTGAACGCCTGCGACACCGAACTGGTCGCTCCCTTCGCCGACGCCTGCAGCTCGAAGCCGAAGCCGACGGCGCTGAAGGTCAGATCGGAGAACGTGGCCACGCCGTTAATCGCGTCAACCGTGTTGCCCGTAGGCAGCGGCGCGCCCACGGGGTTGACCTCGTAGGTCAGCGTGACGGGTCCGTTAAACGAGGTGGCCAGCTTCCCTTGGGAGTTCTCGACGTCGACCACCACCGCGGGCGTCATCGCGGTATTCACCTGCGCCGTCGTCGGCTGCACCGCGAAAACAAGCGTGTACTTGTAGTTACCGGCCAGCGCGGCCGGCGCGGCGAGCATCAGCACGACCGCCGCGGCGACCGTAACCGGCATTATTCCTAGCAACAGCCGCATGACAGCCCGCATCGCCACTCCTCCGCTCTCCGGCGGTACCCGGCCAGGAAGCCGCGCCGCCGCCCATGACAAGGTGCGCGCATCAAAGCTAGCACCGTTGCATCAGGCCTTGGGACCGCTATCCGCATCGGCGCCGGTCTGCGCGTTCGCGGTCAGCCGCCGGTCCACGAGCGCGCCGGCCGCGGCGTTACTCACGCTGTTGCCGGTGATCGCGGTCAGGAACGCCTCCCGTTCCAGCGCCAGAGCGCGCAGCGGCTGTTCCCCACCGGCCGGTACGCAACGCGCTCAGCCGCCTCGTCACCACCAAGGCCCGGCCCCGGATGTTCATTTAGCAGATTTCCGCCTCGGTCATTATCCTGGCGGAATTGGCGGCAGACCAGCGCCGCCTAATTTCCTGCACGAGCGTCTACCCAAGGGGCTCGATCGTTGAATATCTTGGAGCGGCGGGGTCGCCCTCGAGCTACTCGTGGCGCGAGGTCACTATCGCTGGCGGGACGGAGGGGGACACCCTGTGAGCCGCCCAGGACCACTCGGACGCTAGGAAGGGATTCCTGATGAAGGTTCCGGGCTTGTTTGCGCACGCCACCGACATTAGAGACGTGCCAGCCGGCACGGTCATCTTCGAGGAGGGTGCGAGCGGGACGGAGATGTTCGGCGTCGTCGACGGGGACGTGGAGATACGCCTGAGCAACGGCGCGGTGCGCAAACTCGGTCCCGACGATACGTTCGGTGAGATGGCCATCGTCGACCGCTCCCCGCGAGCCGGGACGGCCGTCGCGGTGACCGACGCCAAGCTGGCGGTGATCGATCGGCACAAGTTCCTGTTCCTTGTCCAGGAGACGCCGATGTTCGCGCTGCAAGTGATGTCGAGTATCGCCGAGCGCCTTCGCAGCGAGACCAAGTAATGCCTGTCGCTGAAACAACGGATCGTTCGGTTAGAAGATGAATTCTTCTTTACGTCGAACAGACATTGCTGCGACTTGATACCGAACGGACAGTGCGCGACGGCCTTAGCGGCCCTCCCTGGTCACCTCAGGATGTTGACGGCGCGGGCCACGACCAGGGCGACGGTCACGATCGAGACCGTGGCTTGCACCGTCATGGCCATCTTGGCCCAGCGGGACAGCGGGATGCTGCCGGGGGGTCTCATCGTCTTTGCTGGTTCCAGGCACAGCTCTAGTGTGACCCCCGCGGTCGCCGCGATGTCCTGGCCATCCTCACCCCGGCGCAACTAAATCGGCGGCGGGGGCGTTAACATGCGGGGACACCACGCGGCCGGGTCGGAGACTATAAGGTACGCATGGCATCTCTCAGAAGATGATCGCGCCGTCACGATGGGTCGAGGTGATGACTCGCAGGCGCCCGGAAAACCCCTGTTTTAGCAGCGTGAATTCCGAAGGGTGAGGTAATGGCTACTCGTTATGGCATAGCCATGACGCGTACTCCAGAGGCCGGTATGCCGCTCGGCCGGATCGAGACACCGCGGCTGGTGTACGCGGTGATCGCCCTGGGCACCGCCGTCGGGGCGTTCCTTCGGTTTTACCAGCTGACCAGGCCCGGCTACCTGCTCGGGGTGACCGAGTACGACGACGCCGTCCAGTTCGGCGACGCGCTGCGACTGGTCAGCGGCGTGATTCCGTACCGGGATTTCGTCGTGCTGCAGCCGCCGGGGAGCTTTCTGCTGATGGCGCCGGTCGCCCTGCTCGCCAAGGTGACGGGCAGCGCCACCGGGCTGGGCATCGCGCGGGTGCTCACCGCGTGCGCGGACACCGCCTGCGTGGCTCTGCTCGGCCTGCTGGTCCGGCACCGCGGCCCGGTGGCCGCGGGGATAGCCTGCGGGATCTATGCCGTCTACCCGGACGCCCTGACCGCCGCGCACACGTTCTTGCTCGAGCCCTGGCTGAACCTGTTCTGCCTGACCGGAGCGCTGCTGGTCTTCGATGGCGACCAGATCACGCGGGGCCGGCGGCTGGCCGGGGGCGGCGTGGCGTTCGGCTTGGCCGTGGCGATCAAGCTGTGGGCGCTGGTCCCGCTGGGCGTCCTCGGCCTGCTCCTGCTGCGCCGGCCGCGCCGCCTGGCGGTGCTGGCCGCCGGCGCCCTGGCCGGCCTGGCCGTCCCCGTGCTGCCGTTCCTGGTCATGGCTCCGGGCCAGCTGGTGAACGACGTGATCGTCACCCAGTTCAACAGGGCCAACACCGGCTACGCGCCGCCCCTGCCGCGGCTGATCAACCTGGCCGGCCTGTCCCAGTTCTCGGACCTGCCCGGCGGCCTGAGGGCCGTCCTGCTGCTGGGCGTCGCGGCCCTCGTCCCCCTCGGCTACCTGGCGGCCTGCCAGGCCGGGGCCCGGCTGCCCGCGGTGCTGGACTGGTACGCGCTGATCAGCGCCGTGGCGGTGATCGCCCTGCTGCTGTGGCCTTATGACTACTGGTATCACTACGGCGCCTTCGCCGCGCCGTTCATCGCGCTGGTCTTCGCCCTGCCGGCCGGCTTGCTGCGCCCGGCGGAGCACAACGCACAGATCGTGCCGCTGATCGCCGTCAGCGCCATCGCCGGGGTCGTGATCGCGGCATTCGGTGTCCGTCAGTTCGTCGCGGAAACCGGCCTGCGCGCCTGGAGCACCATCAGCGCGGACGAGCTCATCCCGGCTGGTTCCTGCGTGGTCACCAACGAGACCCCGTACACCCTGGACGCCAACCGGTTCACCGCGAGCACGCCCGGCTGTCCGTCCCTGGTGGACTCGTCCGGGACCCTCCTGGCCCTGACCCACGGACGGGGACTGAGAACCGGCTCGCCTCAGGAACTTCAATCCGTCACCGCGCTGTGGCGCTCATCGTTCTCACGGGCTCGCTACGTATGGCTCGAGAGCGGCAGCCAGTGGCAGATCCCCTGGACGCCGGCGCTGTACGCCTACTTCACCGGCCATTTCAAGCTGATCGGTAAGGTCGACGGCCCGGGTGCCCGCCTCACCCCAGAAGGCGGCATCTACGCCCGGCGATAGCGCCTGACGCTCAGGGCGTGAACACGATCCTGCCGACCACCTCGCCGTCGGCCAGCCGCTGGACCCCGACGGCGACGTCCTCCAGGCTCAGCCGCTCCCCGATCAGCGGCCGGATCAGGCCGTCCGCGACGAGCTTGCCGAGCTGCACGTGGCAGTCCCTGACGGCCTGCGGGTCCCTGGCCTGGTACATGCCCCAGTGCAAGCCGACGATCGAGTAGTTCTTGATCAGCACGTGGTTCAGCGCCGCGGTGGGAATCTGCCCGCTGGCGAATCCGATGACCAGGATCCGTCCCTCGAACGCGATGCACTTGGTTGACCTGGCGTACGTTTCGCCGCCCACCGGGTCGTAGACCACGTCGGCGCCGCGGCCGCCGGTGACCTCCTTGACCACCTCGACGAAGTCCTGACTGAGCCGGTCCACCACCAGGTCCGCGCCCAGCGCGCGCGCCGCCTCCGCCTTCCGCGGCCCGCCGACCACGGCGATGACCCGGGCGCCGGCCGCCTTGCCGAGCTGGACGGCGCCGCTGCCGACCCCGCCCGCCGCGGCGTGCACGAGCAGCGTCTCTCCGGC
>JASHVM010000659.1:0-7870 GCA_030044595.1 Streptosporangiaceae bacterium | reverse complement strand
CGAAGCGCGCGCGCCAGCGGGTGGCGGGTGAGCCGGCGTACCAGGTCGGCGCGGCCGAGCAGCAGCCCGGCCTGCGGGCCGCCGAGCAGCTTGTCGCCGCTGGCGGTGACCAGGGCGGCGCCGTCGCGCAGCGCAGCGGCGGCGCTGGGCTCTTCGGGTAGCAGCGGGTGCGGGGCGAGCAGCCCGGACCCGATGTCGAACACGACGGGGACGCCGTGGCTGTCCCCCAGTTCGGCCAGCTCGGGGACGCCGACGGTAGCGGTGAAGCCCTCGATGCGGAAGTTAGACGGGTGCACCTTGAGGATGAAAGCGGTCCGCGGCCCGGTCGCCTCGGCGTAATCCGCCGCCGTCGTGCGGTTGGTCGTGCCCACCTCACGCAACGTGGCGCCGGTCGAAACCAGCAGGTCGGGCAGCCGGAACCGGTCGCCGATCTCGATCAGCTCGCCCCGGCTGACCACGATCTGGTCGGTGTCGGTGCCGGTCAGCGCGGTGGCCGCGAGCACCAGGGCGGCGGCGTTGTTGTTCACCACGGCCACCGCTTCGGCGGCGGGAACGGCGCGGGCCAGAGCGTCCAGCGCTCCGGCGCCGCGGCGGGCCCGCACCCCCGCCGCCAGGTCGAACTCCACGTCGCAGTAGCCTGCCGCCGCCGCGATCGCTTCCACCGCCGCCGCGGACAGCGGCGCACGGCCCAGGTTCGTGTGTACCAGCACTCCCGTCGCGTTGATGACCGGGGTCAGCGCGGCGGCGCGCGCCGGAAGCTCGGCCGCCGCCGCGTCCGCGACATCCTCCGGCGCGATCTGCCCGTCCCGTGCCCGCTGCTGCGCGCGGGCCACCGCCGCCTTGACCAGCGCGCGGCCCAGGCGGCGTTCGGCCGCGGCCAGACGAGGGTCGGCTAGCACCAGGTCGGTCCGCGGCACGAGGCGCCTGTTCGGGACAGCAGGAGGGCCTCCAGGAGGACCCCCAGGGAGGCCTCCGGGGGGCCCCGGGGGGTCTGGGGGGATGGCATCCCCCCAGTCGCGGGGGGATCCCGCGGGGTCGTCCCCCCGGGGCAACACGGCATCCACGTCGCGAACGATACCCCGCGAGGTTGGAATACCACGCGCTTCCCTGGGTAGAGGCCGCGGGGCTAAGCCCGCCAACAACTCCAAACCTCGATGCTCACTCGGGAAGTGATAGGCATGGCCGGGACGCTGCAAATGCGGCGCAGCCGCGGGGCGATCAGCGGATTCCTGCTGGTCCTGCTCGGGATCTGGGGTGCGATCATCCCCTTCATCGGACCCTATTTCAACTTCGCCTACACGCCGGATACCACCTGGACGTACACCACGGCCCGGCTGTGGCTGGAGATCCTGCCGGGCGCGGCGGTCTTCGTCGGCGGCCTCCTGCTCATCATCGCCACCGGGAGGCACATCGCGCTGTTCGGCGCGCTGCTGGCCGCGGCGGCCGGCGCGTGGTTCGTCCTCGGCACCACCTTCAGCCCGCTGTGGAACAACCATGTCACGCTCGGCGGTTCGCCGGTCGGCTCGACCGTGTTCATCCGGACCATGGAGCAGATCGGCTTCTTCTCCGCCCTGGGCGTCGTCATCGTGTTCATCGCGGCCGCGGGCTTCGGCCGGATAGCGTCCGTGCCGGCCGGCATCAGGACGGTTGCCCCCGTGCCCGCGGCCACCGAACCGGCCGCGACCGTGCCTGCGCGGACCGTCCCCGCCGCGACCGTGCCTGCGGAGACCGTCCCCGCCGCGACCGCGCCCGCCGCCGCCGTCCCGGCCGAAAACGCCCCGACAGAGGAGTTCGGTAGCTAGCACGGCCCGCACCGCGGCCAGCGCACGGCCCGGACGCCGGCTGTCCGCCGCGCAGTTCGTGCTAGCGTCCGCTCATGACGGGAAACCCGGGGATCCCGAGCGAGGTCACCGATGCGGGGACCCGGCTTGGCCGTCGGGCGGACCGACCCGGGCCCGCGGGCCGCGGCCGAACAGGCGAGACAAGCGAGACGGGCGGAACGGGCGGAACGGGCGGCCGGGCTGGCTCGCGGCTGTCCGGCCGCCGGCTCACCCCGCCGGGCCTGGCCATCCTGGCCGCCACGGCGCTCGCATTCGCGGTCCGGCTGTTCACGCTGACCAGACCCGGGTTCCTCACCGGCATCTCGGAATACGACGACGGCGTCTACCTGGGTGCCGCGATCCGCCTGACCCAGGGTGCCCTGCCCTACCGGGATTTCGCCTTCGTGCAGCCGCCGGGAATGCTGCTCCTGATGACGCCGGCGGCGCTGGTGGCCAGGGCGACGAGCACCGCGACCGCGCTGGCGTTCGCGCGGGTGCTAACCGTAGTGGCCAGCACGGCGTGCGTGCCGCTGGCCGGGAACCTGGTGCGGCACCGTGGCACCCTGGTAACGATCGTGACCTGCGGAATCCTCGCGGTCTATCCCGACGACATAGCCGCCGCCCACACCCTGCTGCTCGAGCCCTGGATGAACCTGTGCTGCCTGCTGGCGGCGAACGCCGCCTTCAGCCGCGGCAGGCTCGCCCATCCGGGCCGGCTGGCCTGGGCGGGTGCCGCGCTGGGCTTCGCCGCCGCGGTGAAATTCTGGGCGGCGGTTCCCGCTGCGATCCTGCTGGTGTTCTGCCTGCTCGTCCGGGAGCGGCGGGCACGCCGGAGCTGGGCGTACCTGGCCGGGCTGGCCGCGGGATTCGTCCTGCCGGTAGCGCCGTTCGCGCTGGCCGCACCGGGTACCTTCATCCGCAGCACGCTGCTGGACCAGGCCAGCCGGGTCGGGACGTTCATACCGCTGTCGCTCCGCCTCGCCCACCTGACCGGCCTGATCGACGTGCTGGACTCCACCGGCAGGCTGTCGCTGAGCGCAGGCGCCCACTCGCTGTTCGCCGGCAGCATGGTCGCCTCCATCTTCTCGGTTAGCGCAGGGTGGCTGCCGTTCGCGGTCACCGCGATCGGCGTCGCCGCGATCGCGGCCGGCTACCTGTGGAACCCACGCCGGCCGTCCCCCCTGGAGTGGTTCTCGCTCGCCACTTTGGTGCTCGCCTCCGTGCTCGTCCTCAGCTACTCCGCGTTCTTCTACCACTACCCCGCCTTCGTGGCGCCGTGGCTGGCGCTGTCGGCCGGCGGCGCGGCGGGCGGCCTGCCCGGCGGTCAGCGGTTCCGGCTCCTGGCCGGCGGCGCTTTTACCGCCGTCATCCTGGGCATAGCGGCTCTCCAGGTGAGCACCGTCGCGGCTCTGAGCGTGCCGAGCAGCGCGGCGGCCGGGCGGGTGATCCCGACCGGCGCGTGCGTCGTCACCGACGAGACCTCGCTGCTGATATCCGCGAACCGGTTCGCGGCCGCGCGCCCCGGGTGCCCGGACATCATCGATTCGCTGGCCACCACCTTGGTGCTCAGCGATGGGGTGAGCATCCAGGCCGGCGCGGCACACTCGGCGCGGCTGGTGGCGGCGTGGCAATCCTTCCTCAGCCGGGCGGACTACGTCTGGCTGTCGGACGGCAACACCCGCCGCATCCCGTGGACGCCCGGGCTGAGGAGCTGGTTCGGCAAGCACTTCCGGCCGGCCGGGCCGTATATCCCGGGGACCGGGCGGCTTTTCGTGCGCGTGGGCTGAACCCGCGACGCCCGCCGCTGCGGAGCGCCCGGGCGGCGGCTCCCGGGGCCACCAAGGACCGCGCCGGATGGCCGCCTACCGCCTGACGTACAGGCCGCCCTCCGGGGCGTACCGGAAGCCGGGACCGTTGACCAGGCCGACCAGCCTGAAGTGGTGACCGAAGTAAGCGGACAGCTCAGCCGTCCACGGGATCTGGCCTTGGCTGCCGGTTACCAGCCACACGTAGCGCGCCCGCGAGAACGCTGACTGCCACATCGCCGCGACCGAATCCAGCACTTGAGGCGGGGCGAACATCTTCTGCCCGTCGGTCCTGGCCAGCAAGGTCCCCCAGGCGTCTACCATGGCCGGGCAGCCGGCCTGGCCGGAACTGAACCGGTCCGCGCTGATGGTCAGCGATGTGTCGTTGGTCACGACGCACGATCCGGCCGGAATCAGCCTGTCCGCGCTGGCCGCGAGGCTAGTCGAGGTCTGCAGCTTGGTCTCTGCGGAGAACTGGCGCAGGCCTACCACGGCGATCAGGACCGCCGCGACGAGGCCGACCGCCAGGGCGGGCGCGAGGTGGTTGCGGTACTCCCACGGGCGCAACTGGCCGACCGCCAGGCCGAAGACCAGCGCGATGAACGGCCCGGCGAAGGCACCGTAGTGCGACCAGTAGTTGTACGGCCACAAGAACATCGCGACGATCGCGACCAGGCCGACCGCGGCGTACCAGTCCAGCTCGGCGGGCAGGCGCCGCGTGGCCATCCAGCCCGCCAGGTACGCGAGCGGAACGACGGCCGCGATCACCAGCAGCAGGGCAACGCTAACCCAGTCGGAACGTTGCGAGAACAGCGAGAGGCCGGCCAAGTTCGTCAGCCGGGCCAGTGGCGGCACCGGCGAGGCCCGGTTGATGTCGTCCCTGACGAACTGGCTGACGACGACGTCGTGGACCAGCGCGCCCGGAGCCATGGCCAGGAACGGCAGCACCAGGGCGGCCAGGCCGGCCACCGCGCCGGCCGCCAGCAGCGCCAGCCGCCGCGGCCGCCGCAGCACCAAGAGGCCGACCACGGCCAGCGGGACCAGCGCCCACAGCTTGACCGCCGCCGCCACGCCGAACGCCACACCGCCCCAGGCCAGCCGGCGACTAACGGTGATCCGGTCACCGTCGAACACCAGCAGCGCGCCGATCAGGCAGAACAGGTTCAGCCAGGGTTCGAGCAGGAACGTGTGCGCCCCCACCAGCGCATCCGGGTACACGGCGTAGATCCCGCTGGCCACGCCCGCGGCCACGGGTCCCCGGTGCCTGACCAGCAGCCCGAGCAGAGCCACGCAGGCCGTGTCCGCGGCCGCGGTCAGCACCCGCGCGATGGCCAGCCCGGTCGCGCTGCCTGTCGCTTTGGCCACCAGCGCCACAGGCGCCATCAGCAGGATGCTTCCCGGCGGCTGCACCACGACGAAGTCTCGGTACGGTATGACGCCGCTCACCAGGCGCAGCGCGTCACCGAACTGCACGCCGTCGTCGTATTCGGTGACGCCCAGCAGGTAGCCCGGCCTGGTCAGCTGGTACAACCGCAGCAGCGCCGCGACGGCCGTGCACACCGCGATCACCGCGAACACCACCCGCGGTGCCGGGGTCCGGCCTGGCGGGACGTTGGCCCCCGGGACGCTCGCCGTCGCGGTCCCGCGGCTAGTAACCATGGAAGCACCTTATGGAGTCAATGCTGCGGTGGTCAGGCCTTCACGGTACCGAACAAATCACAGCCGGTGGCTTCAGGCGCCGGCGCCGCGTTCGCACATAGTCTGGGGGCGTGACCGACTCGGTGAGCGACGAGCTCGCGCAGATGCGGGAGCGCCTGGCTACGCAGGTCATCGCCGCCAACAGGATCGGCAGCGAGCGCGTCGCCGCCGCCCTGCACGCCGTCCCGCGGCACCTGTTCTTGCCGGAGCAGCCGCCGGAAGTGGCGTACCTCGACGACGCCATCGTGACCAAGCGCGACGCCACCGGGCAGCCGGTCAGCTCCTCCTCCCAGCCCGCGATCATGGCCATCATGCTGGACCAGCTGGACCTGGCCCCCGGCCACCGGGTGCTGGAGATCGGCGCCGGAACTGGCTACAACGCCGCGCTGATCAGCCACATCGTGGCGCCTTCGGGCCAGGTGACCAGCGTGGACATCGACGGCGAGCTGGTCCAAGCGGCCCGCGCGCACCTGGCCAGCGCCGGATACTCCGGCGTCACGGTCGGGTGCGCCGACGGCGCCGAGGGCTACCCCGACCACGCGCCCTACGACCGCATCATCGCCACCGTCGGCGTCAGCGACCTGGCCCGGCCGTGGCTGGAGCAGGCCGCGCCCGACGCCCGGATCGTGGTGCCGCTCGACTTGCGCGGGACCCAGGTCTCGGTCGCGTTCGGGCACGCCGATCCCGCGGGCACCGGGGGAACCTGGACCAGCCGGTCGCTCGCGCCCTGCGGGTTCATGCGGATGCGCGGCTCGCACGCGGGACCCGAACGTACGGTGATGCTCGCGCCCGGGCTGGCCGTCTTGCTTCCCAACGGGATGACGCCTTCCGGCAGCCAGGGCGTTGATCCCGCGCTGCTGACTGCGATGCTGGCCACGCGGCCCGTTCCGTGCCCGACCGGTGTCCAGGCCGGGTCCGCGCACGTGATCTGGGGGCTGGGCCTATGGCTCGCGGCCCGGGAGCCCAGGTCGTGCCGGCTGAACGAGGAACTGCCCTCGGACCTCGCCGGCCAGACCCGGCTCGCGGGGGCACCGCTGCGCGCCGCGGGATGGCAGGCGACGCTCGGGATCCTGGACTCCGGCGGCATCGCGGTGCTCACCGCCGCTCCCGCCGCCGGGACCCGATTCCCGGGGCCGAAGGAACCGGGGCTCTTGACGCTGGGCACGGCCGGCTTCGGCGCGCGCGCGGCAGAACTTGCCGCCGACCTTGCGGCGCAGGTCCGGGCCTGGAGCGAGGCGGGCCGACCAGGCGTCGCGGGCCTGCACGTCGACGCCTACCCGCGGTCCTCGCCGGGCGAGCCGCCGTCGGTCCCCAGCGCGCTGGTGATGGAGCGGCCCTGCACCAGGTTCGTCGTCTACCACGCTCGGTAGCCTGGGATCGTGACCGAGAACACGGGCGACCACCTGGAAACCGAGCAGAAGTACGATGCCGACGCCAACTTCGTGCTGCCCGACCTGTCCGGCCTGGAAGGACGTACGAAGGCCTCAGGACGCAAACGGTATTACCTGAGCGCTACCTATTACGACACCGACGGACTGGACCTCATCAAGAACCGGATCACGCTGCGGCGCCGGGTCGGCGGTCCGGACGAGGGCTGGCACCTCAAGCTGCCCGTGCGGAAGGACACCCGCCAGGAACTGCACGCACCGCTGAGCGAAGGCTCCGCCGGAACCGTCCCGGCGCGCCTGACCGCGCAGGTCGAGGAGATCACCGCAGGCCGGCCTCTGCGCCCGATCGCCATTCTTGACACCGAACGGACGGTGGTGACACTGACGGGCCAGGCGGGCGAGGCGCTGGCCGAAGTCGCCGACGATCTCGTGACCGCCGCGAGGCTCGACGGTACGGGCGGTGAGCCGCTGAAGTGGCGCGAGATCGAGGTGGAGGCGCTAACGGACGACGCCGGGGTTCCGGACCTGCTCGAAGCGGCCGGGCGGGCGCTGCGGGAAGCAGGCGCGAGACGGTCGGCCTCCGCCTCCAAGCTGGGCCGACTGCTCGGCACCGGGTAAGGCGCGGGGTTCGCGGAGAGCCGCGCCGGATTCGCGGAGGGCTCAGAGGGCATTCAGAGCCGATTCTGACCTGACGGTCACATCATTCGCGTGCAATGAGAATCGAGCGAAGCAATCCCGGCTCTCGCGGGCATACTAGGCACAGATGATCATGACAAGCGAGCCTGAGGAACATGGAGAACTACAGCCCGGCTCTCGGGTCCCCGGCCCAGCCGGCCGGGGCACCTGCTAGCCGCGGGGACGTCAACATCCAGCGGGCGGACGGGACGCCGGTGCGCGTACTCGTCGTGGACGACGAGCCGAGCCTGGCCGAACTGCTGGCGAGCGTGCTCCGGTACGAGGGCTGGACCGTCACGACGGCGGGTAACGGCGCCGACGCCGTCCGGACCGCGCGCGAGTTCCGCCCCGACGCCGTGGTCCTCGACATCATGCTCCCGGACTTCAACGGCCTGGAGGTCATGCGCCGGCTCCGGACCGAACTACCGCAGGTGTGCGTGCTGTTCCTGACCGCGCGGGACGCGGTGGAAGACCGGGTGGCGGG
>JASHVM010000658.1:0-6316 GCA_030044595.1 Streptosporangiaceae bacterium | reverse complement strand
CGGCGGCGGCCAGCCTGGCCGGGATCCCCCGCGCCGAGGCAGGCACCGCGCTGCGCGAGCTGGCCCGGACGCACATGGTCACCGAGCAGCTGCCGGGCCGCTTCGCGTTCAACGACCTGCTTCGCGTCTACGCGGCCGACCAGGCCGAGCGGATCGATTCCGAGCAGGACCGCGGCGCCGCCGTCCGTCGCGTGCTGGACCACTACCTGCACACGGCGATGGCGGCGTCGCAGCGGTCCAGCCCGTTCCGGTCGCCGCTGCGGCTACCCCCGCCGCAGCCGGGCGTGCTGCCCGCCGACGTGGCCGACCGGGACCAGGCGATGGCCTGGTTCGACGCCGAGGCCCGCGTGCTGCTCGCGCTGATCGGCCACGCCGAGGCCGACGGCTTTGACACCTACGCCTGGCAGATCCCCTGGGCGCTGGGCCCGTTCTTCCACCGGCGGGGCCGGTGGCGGGAGTACGTGGCCAGCCAGCAGACGGCGCTGGCCGCCGCGGACCGCCTCGGGGACCCGGTCGCCCGGGCGCACGCGCACTATCTGCTCGGTCACGCGCAGGCGCAGCTCGAGGACTATGACGCCGCCGAACCCCACGTGCACCAGGCGCTGAACATGTTCCGCGACCTGGGCGACCGGGATGGTGAGGCCGTCGTGCTGAACGGCCTGGCGCTCATGCTCGAGAAGCAGGGCCGGTACGAGGAGGCGCTGGCCTACGCGGTGGACGCGCTGCGGATGCTCAAGGCGGTCGGGCACTGGTGGACGCAGGCCACGCTGGAGAACGGCGTCGGCTGGCTCTACGCTCACCTGGGCCAGTACGCCGACGCGCTGACCTACTGCCAGCGCGCGCTGAGCCTGCACCGCGAGTCCGGCCACCGCGGCGGCGCGGCCGACACCCTGGACAGCCTCGGCTACGTCTACCTGCACCTGGGCGACCTGGCCCAGGCCAAGGCCCACTACGAGCAGGCCATCGAGGCCTACCGCGAGCTCGGCGCCGTGTTCGGCGAGGGCAACTCGCTGGCCGGGCTGGGTGACGTGCTGGCCGGCGAGGGCCACGCCGAGGCCGCCCGCGCGGCCTATCTGGAGGCCGTGGCGGTGCTCGATACGCTGCCGCACCCGCTCGCGGACGAGGTCCGCGCCAAGCTGCGCGCCCTGGACGCCCAGCGGGAGACCGTGACCGAGGCTGCCACCACCGCCCGTTAGGTATAAAGGAAGAAGTTACGGGCCCGGTCGCTGCCCGCCTGCGGGACCCGGGCAACGGCCGCCGATCGCGCCACAAGAAGGGTACGCGGACGCTTGGCTATCACCAGGGCACTGCTGGTCGAGAACATCCATCCCGACGCGTCGGCGCGGCTGGCCAAGCAGGGCTACGAGGTCCAGACGCTGCCGCGCGCGCCCGGCGAGGACGAGCTCATCGACGCGCTGCGCGACGTGACCCTGCTCGGCATCAGGTCGGGCACCCAGGTCAGCGAGCGCGTCCTTAGCGCCTCGCCGGACCTGGTCGCGATCGGCGCGTTCTGCATCGGCGTCAACCAGATCGACCTGGGCGCGGCGAGCACGCACGGGGTCGCGGTGTTCAACGCGCCGTTCTCCAACACGCGCAGCGTGGTCGAGCTCGCCATCGCCGAGATCATCGCGATGGCCCGGCGGCTACCGGAGAAGAACGCCCAGATGCACGCGGGCGAGTGGGACAAGTCGGCGGCCGGGAGCCATGAGGTCCGCGGCCGCAAGCTCGGTATCGTCGGCTACGGCAACATCGGCACCCAGCTGTCGGTGCTGGCTGAAAGCCTCGGCATGTCCGTCTACTTCTACGACATAGCCGACAAGCTGGCCATCGGCAACGCGCGGCGCTGCTCGACCCTGGCCGAGCTGCTGGACTCGGTGGAGGCCGTCTCCTTGCACGTGGACGGGCGCGCCGGCAACCGCGGTTTCTTCGGTGCGGCCGAGTTTGCCGCCATGCGCCCGCGCTCGCTGTTCCTCAACCTGTCCCGCGGGTTCGTGGTGGATCACGCCGCGCTGCGGCGCAACATCGAGTCCGGGCACATCGCGGGGGCGGCCGTCGACGTCTTCCCGGACGAGCCGAAGGCCCGGGGGGAGGAGTTCGTCTCGGAGCTGCGCGGGCTGCCGAACGTCATCCTCACCCCGCACGTCGGCGGGTCGACCGAGGAGGCCCAGCAGGACATCGGCGAGTTCGTGGCGGGGAAGCTGGTCGACTACATGACCACCGGCGCCACCTCGCTCAGCGTCAACCTGCCGGGCATCGCGCTGCCGGCGCTGGCCGGCACGCACCGCCTGGTGCACCTGCACCAGAACGTGCCCGGCGTGCTGGCCGCGATCAACCGGGTGCTCGCCGAGCACGACGTCAACGTCGAAGGGCAGCTGCTGCGCACCAGGGACGAGTACGGCTACGTGCTGACGGACATCGTCCCCGAATACAGCGAGGCCGTGCTCGCCGAGCTCCGCGCCATGCCCGTCACCATCCGCCTGCGCACCCTCGGCTCGCCCTGACCCGCAGCCACCCGAGGCTACAGCGGCGTCACGTAGGCGCCGGAGATGCCGCCGTCGACCAGGAACGCCGAGGCGGTGATGAACGAGGCGTCGTCGCTGGCCAGGAACGCCACCGCCGCCGCTATCTCGTCGGCCTCGGCGAACCGGCCCATCGGGACGTGCACCAGCCTGCGCTCCGCCTGCTCCGGGTCGGCCGCGAAAAGCTCGCGCAGCAGCGGCGTGTTCACCGGCCCCGGGCACAGCGCGTTGACCCGGATCCCCTCCCGCGCGAACTGCACGCCAAGCTCCCGGCTCATCGCCAGCACCCCGCCCTTGGACGCGGTATAGGAGATCTGCGACGTGGCCGCGCCGAGCACCGCCACGAACGAGGCGGTGTTGATGATCGACCCCCGGCCCTGCCGCCTCATGTGCGGGATCACGTGCTTGCAGCACAGGTACACCGAGGTCAGGTTCACCTGCTGTACGCGCTGCCAGGCATCCATCTCCGTGGTCACGATCGAGTCGTCCTCCGGAGGCGAGATACCCGCGTTGTGGAACGCGACGTCCACCCGCCCGTGCTGCCGGACCACCGACTCATACAGCCGCCGGACGTCGTCCTCGCTGGCCACGTCGGCCGCGATGAACTCGCCGCGGGCTTGTTCGGCGGCCGCCTTGCCCGCCTCCTCGTCGATGTCGACCGCGACGACCGTGGCCCCCTCGGCCGCTAGCCGGCGGGCGCTGGCCAGGCCGATCCCGCTGCCCGCCCCGGTGATGACCGCGACTCGATCCTGCATGCGCTGCTGCATGGGTTGGCCTACTCCTGTGTCGAGATGAAGACGTTCTTGGTCTCGGTGAACGCGTCGGGGGCGTCCGGGCCCAGCTCGCGGCCGAGGCCGGACTGCTTGAACCCGCCGAACGGCGTCCAGTACCGCACCGAGGAGTGCGAGTTCACCGACAGGTTGCCGCTCTCCACGGCCCGGGCCACCCGGATCGCGCGGCCGACGTCGGAGGTCCAGATCGAGCCGGACAGCCCGTACGGGGTGTCGTTCGCGATGGAGACCGCCTCGGCCTCGTCCGCGAACGGCGTCACGGTCACGACCGGCCCGAACACCTCCTCGGTGTAGGCCGGGTCGTCCGCGCGCACCGGCGCGAGCACGGTCGGCGGGAACCAGAACCCCGGCCCGGAAGGCGCGCTACCGCGGAACGCGACCGGGGCATCGGATGGCACGTACGACGCGACGTGCGCGCGATGCGCCGCCGAGATCAGCGGTCCCATCTGCGTCCCGGCCGCGGCCGGGTCGCCGACCACGACGCCCTGCACGGCGGGCTCGAGCAGCTCCATGAACCGGTCCAGGACCGAGCGCTGGACCAGGATCCTGGACCGGGCGCAGCAGTCCTGACCCGCGTTGTCGAACACCGCGTACGGCGCGGTCGCCGCGGCCCGTTCCAGGTCGGCGTCGGCGAAGACGATGTTGGCGCTCTTGCCGCCCAGTTCCAGGGTGAGCCGCTTCACGTGCCGCGCGCACCCGGCCATGATCGAACGTCCCACCTCGGTCGACCCGGTAAAGACGATCTTGCGCACCGAAGGGTGGTCGACCAGCCGCTGCCCGACCACGCTGCCCTTGCCCGCGAGCACCTGGAAGACTCCCTCGGGCAGCCCTGCCTCCAGCGCCAGCGACCCGATCCGCATCGCGGTCAGCGGGGTCGCCTCCGCGGGCTTGGCCACGACGGCGCAGCCCGCGGCCAGGGCAGGCGCCATCCCCCAGGACAGGATCGGCATCGGGAAGTTCCACGGCACGATCAGCCCGACCACGCCGACCGGCTCACAGAACGTGACGTTCAGCCCGCCGGGTACCGGGATCTGCTTGCCGGTCAGGCGTTCCGGCGCCGCCGAGTAGTACAGCAGCACGTCGCGGACGTGCTCGGCCTCCCAGCGGGCCTGACCGGCGGGATGGCCGGAGTTGGCCACCTCCAGGTCCGTCAGCTCGTCGGCAGCCGAGTCGACCGCCGCGGCGAACGAGCGCAGCAGCCGGGCCCGGTCCCCGGGGGCCACGGCACGCCACCCGGCCTGGGCCGCCACCGCCGCCTCGATCGCGGCGTCGGCCTGCTCCGCCGAGGCCTGGGCCACGGTGGTGACCGGCTCCTCGGTGGCGGGATTGAGCACGGTGAACTCGGACATGCGCTGGCGTCCTCCGGTAACAGCCGCTCGAAGCCGCGGCGCAGCTCCCAGTCGGTCACCGCGGCGTCGTAGGCGGCCAGCTCCACCCGGGCGTAGTTGGCGTAGTGCTCCACCACCTCCGCGCCGAACGCCTCCCTGGCCAGCTGGCTCTTCTCCCACAGCTCCATGGCGTCGCGCAGCGTCGCCGGCACGCGCACGCTGGTGTCGGTGTAGGCGTTGCCGGTGAACGGCGGCTCGAGGGGCAGCTCGCGTTCGATGCCGTGCAGACCCGCGGCGATCATCGCGGCCAGGGCCAGGTAAGGGTTCACGTCCCCGCCGGGCGTCCGGTTCTCCACCCGCAGCGACGGACCGTGCCCGACCAGGCGCATCGCGCAGGTTCGGTTGTCCGGGCCCCAGCGCACCGCGGTGGGCGCGAAGCTGCCCGCCACGTAGCGCTTGTAGGAGTTGATGTTCGGCGCGTAGCACAGCGTCAGGTCGCGCAGCGCGGCCAGCTGGCCGGCCAGGAAGTGCTCGCCGAGCTGCGACAGGCCGTACGGCCCGTCGCCGGCCAGCACCGGGTCCCCGTCGGTACCGCGCAGCGACAGGTGAATGTGGCAGGAGTTGCCCTCGCGGTCGTTCGGCTTGGCCATGAAGGTGATGCTCATGCCCTCCTGGGCGGCGATCTCCTTGGCCCCGGTCTTGTAGATCGAGTGGTTGTCGCAGGTGGTTGCCACGTCGGCGTAGCGGAACGCGATCTCGTGCTGGCCGAGGTTGCATTCGCCCTTGGCCGACTCCACGTACATGCCGGCCTCGGACATCCCGTTGCGGATCCGGCGCAGCAGCGGCTCGATCCGGCCCGTGCCCAGGATCGAGTAGTCCACGTTGTACTGGTTGGCCGGGGTGAGGTCACGGTACTGCTTGGCCGCGGCCTGCTCGTAGGCGTCCTGGTAGACGATGAACTCGAGCTCCGTCCCGGCCATCGCCACCCAGCCGCGCTCGGCCAGCCGCGCGGCCTGCGCCGCCAGGATCTGCCGCGGCGAGGCCACCACCGGCGCGCCGTCCAGCCAGGTCAGGTTCGCGAGCACCAGCGCCGAGCCGTCGTGCCACGGAAGCAGGCGCAGCGTGCTCATGTCGGGCGCCATCACGAAGTCGCCGTAGCCCAGCTCCCACGACGACATGGCGTACCCGTCGACCGTGTTCATGTCCACGTCCACCGCGAGCAGGTAGTTACAGCCCTCGGAGTGATGCTCGACCACCTCCTCCAAGAAGTACTCCGCCGACAGGCGCTTGCCCTGCAGCCGGCCCTGCATGTCGGTGAAGGCCAGCACCACCGTGTCGATCTCGCCCGCGCCGACCGCTTCGCGCAGCCGGTCCAGGGTCAGCAGCCCGTGCCGTGTCCCGCCCGTGTCGCCCGTCATCATGCCGACAGCTCCTGTTCGATCGCGGCCAGTTCCTCCGGTGTGCCTTGGACCTTCGGCCCGGTGAACCAGTTCTTCGCCGAGACCAGCCAGTAGATGCCCGCGAAGCCGATCACGACCAGCACGGCCACCACGGTGTAGTTGAAGTTCCCCCAGCCGATCGGGCTTCCGGTAGGCAGCATGAACAAGATGGTAATGAAGACCACCCAGATGACCGCGACCCAGCCGATCAGGTAGCTCCACCGGCCCAGGTGCCAGGG
>JASHVM010000657.1:0-24094 GCA_030044595.1 Streptosporangiaceae bacterium | reverse complement strand
CGCCCTGGCGCGCGCCGTCGAGTCCGCGTCACCGGCGGCGGGGGGCTGCTGCCTGGTCATGGCCGCCGCCGCCATCACCCGGTCCTTGAGCCCCGCAGGCGGGGGGACCGCGGCGGCGGAGCCGAGCCTGGCGGTGGCCTCGCGTAGGCTCGCGATCTCCTGGGCGCACTCCTCGCACCAGGCCAGGTGGCGCTCGAACCGCGCCCGGTCCGGCACCGATATCGCGTCCATCGCGTACGCCCCGGCCAGGGTGTGCGCGTCCCGGCCGCGGATCTTCGGCCAGCGCGGCTTCGGGCCGGGCGGCTTGGTCCGGCCCGGGTCTGCGCCGCTCGGGTTCATTGGGCCACCCCCAGGCAGTCGCGCAGCCGGATCAGCGCGTCCCGCATCCTGGTCTTCACCGTGCCGGTCGGCACGCCCAGCAGGCTGGCGACCTGGCCGTAGGTGTACCCGCGGTAGTAGGCGAGGGTGACCGACTCGCGCTGCAGTTCGGTCAGGGAGTTCAGGCAGCGCCGGACGCGCTCGCGCTCCAGGCTGGACTCGACGGCCTCGCTCACCTGGTCGTACGGGACGTCGGGCGTCGCCGTGCGCCGCTCGCGCTCGGATTCCTTCTGCACCGACCTGACCCGGTCTACGGCACGGCGATGGGCCAGCATCATTACCCAGGCCATCGCGCTGCCCCGCCCGGCGTCGAAGGTGGACGCGGTACGCCATATCTCGAGCAGCACATCCTGGGTGACCTCCTCGGACTGGGCGGGGTCGCGGATGACCCGCCTGACGGTGCCGAAGACGGAGGCGGCGACCTGCTCGTAGACGGCGTCGAACGCCGCGGCGTCACCGCGCGCCACCAGGCCGATCTGAGCGGCAAGGTCGGCGCCGGCGGCGCGGGCGGGCCGCGCGGGGTTTCCCGATTCCGGGCTGCCGGTAGCCGTCATGACTGGTATTCGTAGCTGAAGCCGCGGAGGTTTGGCAGGTGGGGTCCGGTCCGCCCGCGCCCGGCAGACAAAGGTCCCGGTCCGGGCAAACCCGCGTCGCGGCCGCACCGAATAAAGGACATGACGATGAAGGGAAGCCGGCGGGGCCGGAGGGACTGGCGCCGAGCGGGCCTCGGCGCCATCGCCGGCGTCCTGGCCGCGGCCACCGCGCTCGGCGTGGGCCAGCTCGTGGCCGGGCTGACGGGCGCCAACGGATCACCGGTGGTCGCGGTCGGCCAGTTGCAGATCGACTTGACGCCGCCGTGGCTGAAGAACTTCGCGATCAACGAGTTCGGCTCCGACGACAAGCTGGTCCTGGTGAGCGGCATCCTGGTCGTGCTGGCCATCTTCGCGGCTATCATCGGCGCGCTGGCGACGCTGCGGCTGGCGTACGGGATGGCGGGCCTGGCGGTGTTCGCCGTCATCGGCCTGACCGCCGCCGCGACCCGTCCGACGGCGACCTTCGCGGACCTGCTGCCGACCCTGGCCGCGACGGCCGCGGCGGTGATCGTGCTGCGCGTCCTGGTCAACCGGATCGGCCCGGCCGACTCGCCCGGTCCGGACAGCCGGCCGGACACGAGGCCGGCCAGGGCCGAGCTCCCTCCGGCTGATCCGGCGGCTTCCGACGTGCCTGTCCCGCCGGACCTGCCCAGGCCCCCGAGCGGGGTGATCAGGCCGTCCGCAGCCGACGTGGCCGGGTCAGCCGCCGAGCCCGTGCGTTCTTCGGGGCCGAGGCGCAGGAGCTTTCTCGCCGTGAGCGCGGCGGCCGCGGGAGTGGCCCTCGCGGCGGAGCTGGCCGGGCGGCTGCTGGCCGAGCGGAGCAGCGTGGCGAACGCCAGGAATGCGCTGCGCATTCCCAAGCCGTCGCAGTCCGTGCCGCCCCTCCCAGCGGGCGTCAACCTGGACATACCGGGCCTGACTCCGTTCGTCACATCCAACGCGAATTTCTACCGCGTGGACACGGCCATCGTCTTGCCGCAGGTCGCGCCCTCAAGCTGGCAGCTGAGGATCCACGGCATGGTGGCCCGCGAGATCACGCTCACGTTCGACGAGTTGCTCCGCCGGCCACTGATAGAGGATTACGTCACCTTGTGCTGCGTGTCCAACCCGGTCGGCGGTCCCTACATCAGCAACGCGCTCTGGCTGGGGGCAAGCCTGGCCAGCCTGCTGCGCCAGGCGGGGATCCAGGCCGGAGCCGATCAGCTGCTGTGCACGTCGGTGGACGGGTTCACCTCTGGCACCCCGGTCCAGACGGTGATGGACGGCCGCGACGCCCTGCTCGCGGTGGCGATGAACGGGCAGCCGCTTCCCGTCGCGCACGGCTTCCCGGCCCGCATGGTGGTGCCCGGCCTGTACGGGTACGTGTCGGCGACCAAGTGGCTGACGGATATCAACGTGACCACGTTCGCGGGGAACTACGCCTACTGGGCCCAGCGCGGATGGTCGCAGCAGGCGCCGATCAAGACCGAATCCCGCATTGACGTTCCGAACGGGCTGAGCCAGATCCCGGCGGGCCGGACGGCGGTGGCCGGCGTGGCCTGGGCGCAGCACAAGGGCATCGAGGCCGTCGAGGTGCGGGTGGACCGGGGACCGTGGCAGCAGGCCCGGCTGGCCGCCGTGCCCGGCATCGACACCTGGCGGCAGTGGGTCTGGGAGTGGGACGCCACCGGGGGGAATCACATGCTCGAGGCCCGGGCGACCGACAAGACCGGTTACACCCAGACCGCCGTCGAAGAGCCCCCGGAACCTAACGGGGCAACCGGTTACCCGATGGTCCAGGTGACCGTCGGGTAGGAGTTACGCGGCGAGGAGCGCTGCGGTCGAGCGGGCTAGTTCGGCGAGCATCGCGGCCGCTTCGGCCTCCATGGACTCGGTGGGCTGGACCCGCCCTTCCTCGTCGAGGCGCTCGCGGACGAACGGGATGGCCACCAAGTCGGTGACCGGCTCCATCTTGAGCGCGTTGAGGACCGGCTTGAGCATCTGGGCGGCCCCGGTGCCGCCCGAGGCCCCGCCGTAGCTGACGATGCCGACGGGCTTGTTCCGCCATTCCTGGCTCAGGTAGTCGATGGCGTTCTTGGTCGCGGCGTTGAACCCGTGGTTGTACTCGGGGATGACGAAGATGAACGCGTCGGAGCGGTCGACGACCGCACTCCAGTCCTTGGTGTGCTGGTGCACGTATCGGCGCAGCCTGGGATGGTCGGGCTCGTCGAAGAGCGGCAGGTCGAGCACGGCCAGGTCGGTCACTTCGACGTCGAAGTCACCTTGCGCCTTGGCGCGGCCGGTAATCCAGTCGGCGACCGCCGACCCGATCCGGCCCGGCCGGGTGCTGCCGACGATGACCTGCAGAACGGGCTTGGTCACCCGTTACCTCCTAAGTGTTTGAAATTTCAATCATTGAAAAGGGATCCGGCCGGTGGTTTATTCCTGCCTGGACTATCGTCGGACCCGAAGCTGGCCTGCCTCGGCTGACGTTTCCTGGCCGGCGCCGCTTGGTTCCTGGCCGGGCGCGGCTTCGGTTCCTGGCCGGGCGCGGCTTCGGTGCTGCTGGCTGGTTTCGGAGCGCCGTCAGCGGTTAACTTTCAGGAGAGACCAACGGGTCGATAAGAGGCGAGCCGATGACAACCCCGATGCGAAGAGACGAAGGTCCTGTGCCGGAGCCCAGAAGCTCCTCGGTCCGCAGGGTAGACGCGAGACAGCTGTGGTCGGGTGGCGCGGCGACGGCGGTGGTCGCGGCCCTGATCGCGCTGGCCGGGATCCTGGTGTGCCGGTGGCTGTTTAAGATCCCCATCCTGGCGCCCCAGCGGGACGGTGCGTGGGGCGACGCGTCCACCGCGGGATACGCGATCGCGGCGGCCGCGGGCGCGCTGGTCGCGACGGCGATCATGCACCTGCTTCTGCTCGCTACCCCGCGGCCACAGATGTTCTTCACCTGGATCATCGGGCTGGCCACGGTGATCGCGGTGGTGTTCCCGTTCAGCACCACGGCCCCGTTGTCGCAGAAGGCGGCCACGGCAGTGGTCAACCTGGTCCTCGGCTGCGCCATCGGGTCGCTCGTATACGGGGTCGCCGCGCGGGCGATACGGCGACGGCCGATCAGCGGCGGGTACCAAACTAACTACCCGCCGTCGCGGATGCCCTACAGCTGATCGCCCCCACATCTTGAAGCCGACTGTCAGGCTGGAAGTTCGGCCGGTCCGTTGAGCGCCGCCTGGTCAGGCCCGATAGCCGGTGCCCTCGGCGATCGGCGTCGGCTCCCGGTCTCTGCCGCCATGATTTGAGCGCCATCGGCTCTGCTGTCGCGACACCTATCGCGCCCGTATTCGGAATCTAAGGCGATGGTGAGCTGGACGGGCCATGCTGTATACGTCAAGCGCGATGCTTGACATCTCAATCACGCTTGGTATAGTTCGCAGCAGAAGCCGACAAGGAGGCCGCGACAATGGCTAGCATTCCCGCCCAGGATGAGTTCCTGGCTGTCACCCGTAGGAGCCAGCAGGCCATGATCACCGCGATCAAGACCTGGGCCGAAACCGTCAGGACGGCAACTCCGAGGTTCATGTCCGTCTATGCGCCGCTCACGGACAACCTGCCCAAGCTCCCGTCCGTCACCGTGCCCTTCCTGGCCAAGCTGCCCGCGCCGAAGGACGCCGTGGCCAGCGCCTACGACCTGGCCGAGGAACTGCTGGCCAGCCAGCGGAAGTTCGCTGAAGACCTGTTGAAGGCGATGACGCCGCTGATCGCCGACCGCGGTGAGGGCGCGCCGAAGGCGCCGGGCCAAAGCACACCTCAGGTGCCGGGCCAGAGCGTGCCGCGGCCAACGGCGACCAGCAGCGAGCCCAGGGCCGCCACAGGCCCGGCGGCCACGAGGACGCCGACCAGCCCGGCCCGGAAGAGGACGCCGGACCGCCCGGCGCCGAAGAGCCCGGCCGCCAAGAGCCCGGCCGCCAAGGGGACGCCCGCCAAGAGCGCGCCTGAGAGCCCGGCCGACAAGAGCACGCCTGCCGAGAGCGCGCCCGAGAGCCGGGCGCCGAAGGGCACGACGGCCAGCTGAAACAGTGCCGCATACTATAGTTTGCGGCGACCAGGGCGCGGCCCGATGATCAGATGCGTGATGTCCTGGACGGGTTCGCTCCGCCGCTGGCCCCGCGAACCCAGGTGCACCGCATCGCGTCTGTGTTACGGACCGTAACCATCTATGTGGCCCTGGACAGGTCGACGATGCGTTCCTTCTGTTAACCAGAGCGCAAAATTCAGTCTCCTGTGGCAAAGGTTCGGCAGTTTAGCACCTTAAAGCCGGTTTGACGAGTTTTGGCGAATTTGCCCTATGTGTACGTTCTGTGTCGCTTAGGCTGCCCCGATGTCAGGCGCTCTGAAGGCTGCCCGCACCTTGAGCGGCCTTCCCGGTGAGCGCGAACTGCTCGGAGAGGAGCCCTTTGGGCCGCCACAGGAAACGAACACGCATCCGACTCTCGCACGCACTTCCCACCGTCGCGCCCGCGCTGGCCGGCGTGGCCGCGGCGTTCTGCTTGGCGCCGCAGGCGCTGTCCGACACGCCAGGGACCCAGGCGGTCGCGCAGCACGCCTCGGCCGCGGACACGGCCGGCACCCTTTCCCGCGCGCAGGTGCTGTCGGTTACCCGACCGGCGTCGGAGCACAAGCCGGGTTCCGCCCAGCCGTCCTGGTACACCGTCCGGCCGAATGACTCGCTGTCTGCGATCGCCGGGCACTTCTACCACAACCCGGACGCCTGGCCCGTGCTGTACTGGGCCAATCACAACCAGATCCACTGGGCCGACGACATCCAGGCCGGACAGGTCCTGCGGATCCCGGTCAAGCCCGCCCGGATACCCGGCCCGCCGTCGCTTCCCGGGCAGGCCGCGCCGGCCGAGGCGCCCGCCGCGCAGCCCGCAGATCCTGCGCCCGCGCAGGCCGACGCGGCACCGGTTGCGACCAGCTACTCCGGCGCCTACCCCGGCGGCTCGTTCGGCGCATGCGTGGTCGCCGCCGAGTCCGGCGGCGACGCCCAGGTCATGAACTCCAGCGGTCACTACGGCCTGTACCAGTTCAGCGCGTCGACGTGGGCTGAGTACGGCGGTGACCCGGCTGACTTCGGCAGCGCCAGCGTGGCCGAGCAGAACCAGGTGTTCGCCAACGCGCTGGCCAGCGGCGGCCAGTCCAACTGGTCGGCCTACGACGGCTGCTGAGTAGCGGCCAGTCCTGATCAGCCTTACGACGGCTGCCGATCCGCGCCCGCGCTTCACGACGGGCGGCTAGCCCGCCGGTACGCCGAGGCCCCGCGACACGCGAATGCCGCGGGGCCTCGGCGCGTCAGGCCCCGAAAAATGGTTAGCTAGGGAAATGAATTAACGGCCCGGGTTGTTAGCTCTGCTGCAGAGGCGATCGGTGAGGTGGGGCGGTTACGCTGTCAAGGAGGACGGGAAACACGACGGGCAAGCGGGCTTCGGAACGCGGGTGGCTGCGACGGCTGGCGGGGTACTGCTGGCGTTACCGCCGCAATGTCGTCATCGCGCTGGGCGGTTCCCTGGTGGCCAGCCTGGCGACCGCCGCGATCCCGCTGGTGCAGCGCCGGATCATCGACGACGTCCTCCTCACGCACCGGCAGTCGATCTGGCCGCTCGCTGCGCTGCTGCTGGTCGTGGCCGCGGTGAACTTCGGCGCCATCTACACGCGCCGGTATATCGGCGGCCGGGTGTCCCTCGATGTCCAGTACGACCTGCGCACCGAGCTCTTCGGCTCGCTGTCCCGCCTGGACGGCGCGCGCCAGGACGAGATCCACACCGGGCAGTTGGTCGGCCGGTCCATCTCGGACCTGAACATGGTGCAGAGCATCCTGTCTATGGTGCCGGTCACCCTGGGGAACCTGGCGTTGTTCATCGTGTCCATCGGAATCATGCTGGTGCTTTCCCCCGTGCTCACGATCGTGGCCCTGGTGGTAGCCCCGGCCCTGTGGATTATCGCGCTGGCGTCGCGGCGGAAGCTGTTCCCGGCGAGCTGGCACGCGCAGCAGCAATCGGGCGAGGTGGCCGGCATCGTCGACGAGGCCATCGGCGGCGTGCGGGTCGTCAAGGGCTTCGGGCAAGAGGAGCAGGAGCAGGAGCGGCTAGAGGCGACCAGCTCGCGTCTGTTCGCGTCTCGGCTGCGCATGATCCGGCTGACGGCCAGGTACAACCCCGCGCTGACCGCTATCCCGTCGCTCGGCATGGTCGGCGTCCTGGCCCTCGGCGGCTGGCTGGCGATCCATGGCTCTATCACCCTCGGAACCTTCCTCGCCTTTTCCGCCTACCTGGCCCTGATGAGCGGGCCGGTACGGACCCTCACCATGATGGTCACCATCGGGCAGGAGGCACGGGCCAGCGTCATCAGGGTGTTCGACATCATCGACTCTCGCCCGGTTATCACCGACAAGCCGGACGCGATCGAACTCCCGGCGGATGCCAACGGCATCAGCTTCGACAACGTCCGGTTCGGCTACCTGCCCTCTGAACCGGTGCTCCGCGGGCTCTCGCTTCGCGTCGAGCCTGGCGAAACGGTCGCCGTGGTCGGTGCGTCCGGCTCAGGCAAGTCCACCATCGCGCTCCTGCTCCCCCGCTTCTACGACCCGCAGCACGGCTCGGTCAGCGTCGGCGGTTACGACGTCGCAGATGTGACCCGCGACTCGCTGCGGGCCGCGGTCGGCCTGGTCATGGAGGACAGCTTCCTGTTCTCCGACACGGTGGCGGCCAACATCGCCTACGGCAAGCCGGATGCCACGCAGGAACAGATCATCGCTGCCGCCCAGGCCGCGCAGGCCCACGAGTTCATCGTCAAGCTGCCGCAAGGCTACGAGACCGTGGTCGGCGAACAGGGCCTCACGCTGTCCGGCGGACAGCGCCAGCGGGTTGCCCTGGCCCGGGCGCTGATCACCGACCCGCGGCTGCTGGTACTGGACGACGCAACCTCGGCCATCGACCCGCGCCTGGAAGCGGAGATCCACGCGGCGCTGCGCGAGGTGATGCGCGGACGCACCACGCTGATCATCGCGCACCGCAGGTCGACGCTGAACCTGGCCGACCGGATCATCGTCCTTGACCAGGGCCGGGTCGCCGACACCGGCACCCACGAGGAGCTGACCGAGCGCTGTCCCCTGTACCGGCTGCTCATCACCGGCCCGGACGCCGATGACGCGGGGACGGCCGAGTACGAAGCGCTGATCCGGCCGCGCGCGCGCCGCACCGTGGAAGACGTGCTTGACGGGCGCGCGCTGGCCGGAGCGAGCCAGGGCGGCGTTCCTGGCGGCGCCCCGGGCCTCAACCGCCTCGGCGGGGCGGGCGGCCGGGGTTCTGCGGGGCGTGGCCGCACCGGCGCGGGCGCTGGGAACATCACCGGGATGTTCGCCAGCCTGCCGCCCTCCCCCGAACTGCTGGCCAAGGTCGAGGCGCTGCCGCCGACCAAGGACGTGCCCAACGTGGACATCGGCCGGGCACGGGCGGCTGACAGGCAGTTCACCCTGCGCAGGCTGCTCCGCCCGCTGACGCTCGCGCTGATCGCCGGGCTGCTCCTGGACGGCCTCGACGCCCTCGCCTCGCTCGCGCTTCCCGCGCTGGTCAGGAGCGGCATCGACCAGGGCGTCGAGAACAAGGTCTTCCACGTGGTGATCGTCGTCTCGCTGATCGGGCTCGCGATCGTCCTGGCCGACTGGCTGGTCAACATCACGGAGACGATGGTGGTCGGGCGCAACGGGGAGCGGCTCCTGTTCACGCTGCGAGTCAAGCTCTTCGCGCAGCTTCAGCGCCTGGGCCTGGACTTCTACGAACGCGAGCTGTCCGGCCGGATCATGACCAGGATGACCACCGACGTGGACGCCCTGTCCACGTTCCTGCAGACCGGCCTGGTCACCATGGTCAGCTCGGTGCTCACGTTCTTCGGCGTGCTCGCCGCCATGATCTTCATCAACCTGCGGCTCGGCCTGGCGGTGCTCGCCATCTTCCCGGTGCTGGTCGTCGCCACGCTGATCTTCAGGTCGAAGTCGGCCAAGGCCTACAACGAAGCGAGGGAGAAGGTCGCCGCCGTCAACGCCGACTTCGCCGAGAACGTGGCCGGGCTGCGGGTCACGCAAGCCTTCCGCCGAGAGCCGACCAACCAGGCACGGTTCGGCGGGCTCAGTAATGCCTTCCGCCTGTCCCGGCTGCGGGCGCAGCGCTACATAGCGCTGTACTTCCCGTTCGTCCAGACCCTGTCCACGGCGGCAGGCGCGATCGTCCTCGTCGTCGCGACCGGGGAGATGCGCAACGGCACGCTCAGCGCGGGCGCGCTGATCGCCTACCTGCTCTACATCGACATGGTCTTCTCCCCCGTCCAGCAGCTCTCCCAGGTCTTCGACGGGTACCAGCAGGCTATGGTCGGTCTCCGGCGGATCACCGACCTGCTCCGGCTGGGCACGTCCACGCCCCCGGCGGCCCGGCCGGTTCCGGCGGGCAGGCTGCGCGGCCGCATCGAACTGCGCGACGTGGACTTCAGCTACTCCGGCAGCGCCGCGAACGCGATCAACGGGATCAGCCTGGCCATCGAGCCCGGCGAGACCGTCGCGCTGGTCGGCCAGACCGGGGCGGGCAAATCGACGCTGGTCAAGCTCATCGCGCGCTTCTACGACGTGACCAGCGGCGCCGTCCTGGTCGACGGCACCGACGTCCGCGACTACGATCTGGCCAGCTACCGGCACCAGCTCGGTGTCGTCCCGCAGGAGTCGTACCTGTTCGCCGGGACAGTCCGGGATTCGATCGCCTACGCCAAACCGGACGCCAGCGACGCCGAGGTGGAGGCCGCGGCCCGCGCGACCGGCGCGCACAACATGATCATGAGCCTGCCCGGCGGCTACGACCACGAGGTGTCCGAGCGCGGCCGCAACCTCTCGGCCGGCCAGCGGCAGCTCATCGCGCTGGCCCGGGCGCAGCTCGCCGATCCGGCGATCCTGCTGCTCGACGAGGCCACCGCGGCACTCGACCTGGCCGCCGAGGCGGCGGTGAACCGCGCCGTCAGCGAGCTGACCGCGGCACGCACCACGATCGTGGTCGCGCACCGGCTCACCACCGCCGCCCGCGCGGACCGGATCGTGGTCCTGGACTCCGGGCGCATCGTCGAGATCGGCAGCCACGCCGAACTGCTGGACGCGGACGGCACGTACGCCTCGCTCTGGGACGCCTTCACCGGCGAAGCCGAACTGGTCGCCTAGCCCGAAGCGGTGGCCCGCGCGCCCGTCTGGGCCGCACGCAGCCGATCGCGGAGAGAAGGACCACCGCCGTTCGGGATAATGCATGTGATCGGAGTGAGGCGATGTACCGGCTCCTCTACCAGATGGTGCTACGGCGGTTGCCCGCCGAGACGGCGCACGAGACAGGATTGTGGCTGATCCGCGTGGCGGGCGAGGTCCCGGGGGCGGCGTGGCTGCTGCGGCGGTGGCTCGGGCCGCGCGATCCGGTGCTGCGGGTGCGGGCGCTCGGGCTGGAGTTTCCCGGGCCGCTCGGCCTGGCGGCCGGGTTCGACAAGGACGCGCGGGCTACGCGCGGGCTCGGCGCGCTGGGGTTCGGGTTCGTGGAGGTCGGCACGGTGACCGCCCGGCCGCAGCCGGGAAACGAGCGGCCGCGGATGTTCCGGCTGTCCGCGGACCGCGCGCTGGTCAACCGGATGGGCTTCAACAACCGCGGCGCCCCGGCGGCCGCCGCCAGGCTGCACGGACGAGCGGGAAAAGGCGGACGGGAGCTGATCGTCGGGGTCAACATCGGCAAGACCAGGGCGGTGCCGGATGCCGACGCGGCCGCGGACTACGCCGCCAGCGCGCGGGCGGTCGCGGCGGTGGCGGACTACGTGGTGGTCAACGTCAGTTCGCCGAACACGCCCGGGCTGCGCGATCTGCAGGCCGCGGAACGGCTCAGGCCGGTGCTGGCCGCGGTGCGCGAGGCGCTCGACGGGGCCACCGAGCACCACGTGCCGCTGCTGGTGAAGATCGCGCCCGACCTGGCTGACGCGGACATCGACGCGGTCGCGGACCTGGCGGCCGAGGCCGGACTGGACGGGATCATCGCGACCAACACCACTGTGTCGCGCGAGGGGCTGGCCAGCTCCCCGGCTGACGTGGCGGCCGCGGGGGCGGGCGGCTTGTCCGGTCCGCCGCTGCGGGCGCGGGCCCTGGCCGTCCTGCGGCGGCTGCGCTCCCGCGCGGGAGACGGGCTGGTGCTGATCTCGGTCGGCGGGATCGAGACCGCGGATGACGCGTGGGAACGGCTGCGCGCCGGGGCCACGCTGGTGCAGGCCTACACCGGCTTCATCTACGGCGGGCCGCTATGGCCGCGGCGCATTCACGCGGGGCTGGCGCGCCGGGCGCGGGCAGCGGGCTCATCGTCGGTCGGTACCGCCTCAAGCCGCTCATGAGGGGCCTGGCACGGGTTGCCGGCCGCGACCCATAGCCGGCCCGCGCTCAGGTCCATCAGCACCGACGCGATGGTGGCGCCCTGCTCGCACGGGTGCACGGCCGGGTCCGGGTGGGCGCAGATGCTGCGGGGGTAGTCGGCGTGATCGGCGAGTAGCACCCGGAAATCGTCGAGCGCCGCCGCCTGGGACGCTCCGGCCCGGAGCCGCTGCAGGCGGACCGCGCTGCTGGGCATGGCCCACAGCGACAGGTCGACCGGGTGGATGCGCGGCGAGAGGAAATGGTTGGTGTGCAGCAGCACGCCCTGGTCAGGGAACAGGGGGTACAGGCGGGTGAAGTCGCCCGGCGCGGCCTCCACGTCCAGCGCAGCGCCGCTGGAGTGGGCGATCAGGTAGTTGGCCGACGAAGACCGCATCCCCGATTGCAGCACGGCGAGGGCTTCGGTGACGGTCGCGCAGTCGAGTATCGCCCGCAGCAGTACGTGGTAAGGCAGCCCGGGCGCGCCGGTGTCCGCGTCGGTCACCAGGGCGTTAGTGACCAGGCCGAGGCCCGCGGAGTTCATCCCGGCCTTGGCTAGCAGCCCCGCTTCCACCACCGTGACGAAGCCCGGGGCGCCGTCCTGCCTGGTCTCGAGCACGACCAGCGTCTGCGCCGAGTGGAGCAGCCAGTCCCAGTTCTGCCCGACCAGCGTGGGTCCTGACCCCTGCCCCGGGACGATCGCGAAGGCGCTGCACTCGGCCGGAATCGTGGCGCCGAGAGGCGCCTGGCGGGCGAGGGCGGCGTTGATCACCTCGGTGCGCACATTGATCGCTAGCACGTCGGCCAGGTCAAGCCCGGATCCGTCGGCGATGCCGCGCATCTCCTCCAGGTAGGCGGGCCGGAAACCGGCGACGGGCGCCTCGAATCCGGCCGCCAGGCGCCGGACCGTCGGCCAGTCCCACCCTGTGTAATGCGCGAACACGCGCTGGTAGGCCCGTACCGACCGGCGTACCCGGGCCCGGGCCTGCGCGCCGTACTGCCGGCCGCGCTCGTAGTGGGTTCCCTCGACGCGGACCCGCGGTATCCCGCGGGATGGCGTGGCTCCGTTCGCGTGCGGCGTACTTGTCATCTGCGGCCTTCGGATCGCTCGTCGGTTAGGCTAATCGAGTGATATCGCGTCGTGTCCGCTTCGACCTGCGAGGGTGGCTGGTCCGCGTCTGGTACCGCCTGCCGTTCGTCCGTCACCGCGGCGACCCGGGGCTGGCCGGAGTGCGCGAGCCGCGCAGGCCGCGCCCGCCGACCCGGCCTCCGCAGGCGCTGTCCGCGGAACCAGAAACCGAGGAGTTCCGGGGCTCGGTCGCGATCCTGAGCCGGCCTGCCCGGCACTGGTGGCAGCGCCGTCCGCACGCCGGGCAGGCCTGACCGCACGGACAGGGCGGCCGCAGAAGCGGTAGGCCCCTGCGGCCGCCGTGACGACTGGTATCTTTGCAGCCCTTACTGGCTTCTCTCCGAGGGGACGATGAGGACTGGGACGGTCGCGTGGTGGACCACCTTGGTGGCGACCGAACCTATCAGCTGCCGCGACCATCCGCCGCCGCCGTGCGAGCTCAGGACGATCATGTCGGCGTCAGCGGCCGCCTTGACGATCTCTTCCGCGGGGTAGCCGTGAGCTGCCTTGACCGTGACCGACGCCGGCCGGGAATCGCCCAGCGTGGCCAGCACCTTGTCGGTTTCGGCCTGGGCTGCCTCGCGCACCTTCGCGGTCCGGGCTTCGTCTTCTGTGTAATGCAGCGTGCCGCCCCAAAATCCCGCCACGGCCTGGTCCACGGTGAGCACGGTAAGCGACGTGTTACGGACCACCGCTTCTTTCGCCGCCCATTCGAGGGCACGCTGCGAATGACCGGAACCGTCCACTCCGACGAGGATTCCAGACATCTCACTTCTCCTTCTGTTTTAGCTGCCTCGGTACCTTCATAAAATCGCCTCGGTACCTCCACTACCGATGCTAGGCACTCAGGACCCGCGGCGACAGGGCTATTTGCATGCTGGCGCGGGACCTTGGTCCTTAGCCGCGGGCGGACGAACTGCCTAGAGTTGATGTGACAGACTGCTGTCCGGCATAACCTACCGGGCGGCATTCGCGGAGCGTCGGAAGTTGAGGTGACGAGCCCGGTGAGCGGTCCTAGTTCTGCCGGCCCGGCCAGCCAGCCGATCGCGGTGTTTCTCCTGGATGACCACGAGGTGGTCCGCCGGGGGGTCCGCGACCTGCTGGAGGCCGAGCCGGACATTCGCGTGGTCGGCGAGGCGGGCACCGCGTCCTCGGCCCTGGCCCGGATCCCGGCGCTGCGCCCGGACGTGGCCGTCCTGGACGTGCGGCTGCCGGACGGTGACGGCGTGTCGGTCTGCCGGGAGATCCGCTCCCGGATGCCCGAGGTGGCGTGCCTGATGCTCACCTCGTTCGGGGACGACGAGGCGCTGTTCGACGCGATCATGGCCGGCGCGGCGGGCTACGTGCTGAAGCAGATCCGCGGCACCGATCTGGTCGGCGCGGTGCGCACGGTGGCCTCCGGGCAGTCGATGCTCGACCCGCGGGCCGCGAGCCAGCTGATGGCCCGGCTGCGGGACCAGTCGACCAGGCGCGACCCGCTGGCCGACCTGTCCGCGCAAGAGCGCAAGATCTTGGAGCTGATCGGTGAAGGACTGACCAACCGGCAGATCGGCGAGCGGATGTTCCTGGCCGAGAAGACCGTGAAGAACTACGTCTCCGCGCTGTTCGCCAAGCTCGGCCTGGAACGCCGCACGCAAGCGGCGGCGTACGCGGTCCGCGTCTTCGGCGACCAGCACGACAGCGAGACCCCAGGACACCGCGGTCCCTACGAATAGGGACTTTGTTCCCTTGGCGTGAAGGCGCGGAGGCCGGCATCCTTCCTGGCATGCACGCCAACCGCCCGGCTCTCAAGCGGCTATCGAAGGACCAATGTCTCCAGTTGATGGCATCTGTCCCGATTGGCCGCATCATCTTCACCCGGCAAGCATTGCCCGCAGTGGAGCTGGTCAATTTCGCGTTGGACAACGGCGACATAGTGATCAGGACGGACCTCAGCGAGAAGCTCGCCGCCGCCGTCCGCGAGGCCGTCGTCGCGTTCGAAGCTGATTGCGTGGATACGGCCAGTCAGTCCGGATGGAGCGTTACCGTTATCGGCCAGTCGCGAGAAGTGACCGATCCAGAAGAAACGGGCCGGCTTCAGCAGATGGGCCCGAACTCATGGGCTCGCGGCGAGCGGGCGCACTTTATCCGTATTTCGCCGGCAATACTCAACGGCCGGTGGCTTGACCCGCACGGCGTGCAGACGCCGGCCGAGCAAGGCGCCGGCCCGCGAGAAGCCGGGCGCGGGTTCGGATTCGGGGTCTAAAGGCAAAGGCGGCTATTTCCCGTGACCTTTCCCCGGCGACTCCCCCGGGATGCCCGCTGCTCGCATCGATCAGCCGAGCGGCACACGGCGCTCCAGCCTGGTTCCCGGCGTGGCCGCAGCCGGATCGGCCGGCCAGGATCAGGTCCGGGACGATCTTGGATCAGCTGAGCAGAATCAAACACAAATACGGGAAAAGCAAGCCATCTGGGCCATCACCTACGTTTTACCTGATAACAGCAGAAACTAGGGTCCCAGAGCTCGGCAATACCTTAATCTCAGCGAGTAAGGTCCTTGCCGCTCTGGCCGGGACACGATCATGATGACGGTGAGGCGAACGGCGCCTGAGGTACTGCGGCGCATCAAGATCCGTCAAGGAGGCCAGCATGTCAGCAAAGCCCATCGTGGCCGCTACCGACGGCTCGGAGGCATCGCTGCGGGCGGTCGAATGGGCCGCGAGGGAGGCGGTGCTGCGCGAGGCTCCGCTGCGGATCGTCTCGGCGACGGCCGAGCCGCCCCGGATGACCGGAGGTCATGATATATCCGGCTACGACACCGTGGGCGATATCCTGGACGAGCACCGCGACCAAGCCCTGACAGCGGGAGCCGAGCGGGCGGCCCAGGCCGCCCCGGGCCTGCTGATAGACGCCGACCAACTGCACGGAGCGCCCGCCGACGCCGTCACCGACAGCGGATCGGGTGCGTTGATGCTGGTCGTCGGGTCCCGGGGGCGCGGGGAGTTCGCGGCGCTGGTTCTCGGGTCGGTCAGCCGGTACGCGGCTACCCACGCATCCTGCCCGGTCGTGGTGGTCCGCGAGACGGCGCAGGCCGTTCAGCGCCAGGTCGGCATCGGCATCGGCGACCTGAAGACCAACTCCGCCGCGGTGGAGTTCGCGTTCGAGGAGGCTGCCCTGCGCCAGGCCAGCTTGGTGGCTGTTCATGCCTGGCACGTGCCGGATTCCGACCTCTCGCGCGCCGGACCGGTGCCAGGCGTGCCCGGCGCACACGACATCGCAGCGCAGGTGACCGCGAAGCTAGAGGAAATGCTGAGCGACTGGCGGGATAAGTACCCCGACGTCCAGGTGAGTTACGACGTGGTCCACGGCCACCCGGGCCGGACGCTGGCTGGCCTGTCCGCCCGCGCCGACCTGGTGGTGCTCGGCAGGCACACCGAGCGGCATGGTCCCGCGTCGGTAACGCACGCCGTGCTGAACCACGCGCACGGGCCCGTCGCGACGGTTCCTCCCGCCTGACCTGGTCCGCGCAGATCAGGCCGGGTCCCGCTCGATCGGGCAGGTCATGCACCGAGGTCCGCCGCGGCCGCGGCCCAGCTCGCTGCCGGCGATCGTGACCACTTCCATGCCGTGCTTGCGCAGCATGGTGTTGGTGGCGACGTTGCGTTCGTAGCCGAAGATGACTCCGGGCGCGACGGCAAGATAGTTGTTCCCGTCGTCCCACTGCTCCCGTTCGGCAGCCCGGGTGTCCTCATCGGTGCTCAGCACCGTGACCTGGTCTACCCCGAGCACTTCCGCGACCTTGTCCCACAGGTCGTGGTTGAGGGCGACGGACACGGCGCTACCCGTCTGGTCCGGGGTCAGCGTCCACGATCGCAGCCGCCGGTCCAGGTAGGGGTACTGGACGAAGGTGGTCCGGTCGATCATGGTCATGACCGTGTCTAGGTGCATCATGGCCCGCGTGGCGGGTAGCTCGATGGCAATGACCGTGCTGGCCTGCCCGGACCTGAACAGCGAGGCGGCCAGTAGCTCGACCGCCATCGGGGTGGACCGCTCCCCCATCCCGATCATCACCGCGCCGTGGCCCAGCACGTGCACGTCGCCGCCCTCGATCGCCGGCAGGTGACTGGCGTCAACATCCCCGTAGTACCGGGTGAAGTCCGCGGTCGCGAACATCGGGTGGAAGCGGTAGATGGCGCGGCTGTGCAATGTCTCGCGCTGCCGGGCGGGCTTGGCCATCGGGTTGATCGATACGCCGTGGTAGATCCAGCAGGAGTTGTCCCGCTGGAACAGGTGGTTCGGCAGCGGGGGGAGCAAGAAGTCGTCGGCGTGCAGCATGTCCCACTTGAGGCTGCGCGCGCGGGCCGGATGCAGGTCCGCCTTGAGCACCCCGCCGACGAGGAACTCGGCCAGCGCCGGGCCGTCGAGGTCCTCGAACATCCTGCGCAGCGGGCCGATGAGGTTGGGCCCCAGTATCTCCGGCGTGCAGATGCGGTCCAGGACGAACGCCCGGCCTTCGGGTAGATCCAGGGTCTCGCCCAGCAACCGCCCGAAATAGTGAACCTGGACGCCCTTCTCGCGGAGCGCCCCGGCGAAGGCGTCGTGCTCGTCCTTGGCCCTCTTGGCCCAGAGCACGTCGTCGAAAAGCAACTCGCCCACGTTCCGCGGAGTCAGCCGCGACAATTCCAGGCCCGGCCGGTGCACGATGACCTGGCGGAGCTGGCCCACCTCTGACTGGACGTTGACGACCATCTCAGCCTCCGGTGTGTTCGTCATGCCTGCTGGCTGGCCGATGGCAGCGCCGGATGGTCATCCGGGGCGGCAACCTCACCGCTATTGTCCCTCTGCGCTTGCGGAAGGCATAGGGGACGACCGCGGTCTCGTCGTATCGCTACTTTCGCCTCTTTCGTTTCGCGCGACGCAGGAGTAAGAAGACCTTGAAGGAAAGGGTTAGGGACTTTCCGTCAGTGGCTCGGCTTGAAGGGAATGGGCCGGTGTACGACAAGATCCTGGTGGCGGTTGACCATTCGAAGATGTCGGATCGCGCGCTGGTCGCAGCCCGGGATCTGGCCTTGTTGTCCAAGGGTGAGGTGTGGGTACTTCACCTGCGGGAACGCGAGCTGGCGCCCAAGACCGGCGCGATGCCGACGGATGAAACCTCGGATGAGGCCAGTGCCGCGGTGGCCGCTTCGGTCGACATGCTGACCCAGGCCGGCGTCCAGGCGCACGGGGAGGTGAGGAACACCGTATTCGGGTACGCGGCCCGCGAAATCGTCAACGACGCCAAACAGATTGGCGCCGATGTCATCGTGCTGGGCTCGCGCGGCCGCGGTGACCTCGCCGGGCTGCTCCTCGGCAGCACCGCGCACAAGGTCATCCACCTCAGCGATCGGCCGGTTCTGGTCGTCCGGTAAGCGGTGCTCGCCACGCCGCCAGGCCGCGGTGGCCAGGTCATCCCGCCGCGCGCCCGATGTGCCTTTCGGCCCGCGGGGAAAGGAGCAATTCCCCTGTCGTAAGGCTTGCGGCGCTGGCCAGCATGGCGGCATGGCTAAGGGACAGTTTCGCATCTATCTCGGCGCCGCGCCCGGCGTCGGGAAGACCTACGCGATGCTCGCCGAGGGCCAGCGGCGCCGGGCGCGCGGGACGGACGTGATAGGCGCGCTGATAGAAACGCACGGCCGGCGGCTGACCGCGGCGATGGCGGAAGGACTGGAGATCGTGCCGCGCCGCACGATGACCTATCGGGGCGCGACGTTCACCGAGATGGACCTTGATGCGGTGCTGGCGCGTCGCCCCCAGGTGGCACTGGTGGACGAGCTGGCCCACACCAACGTTCCCGGCTGCCGGAACGCGAAGCGATGGCAGGACGTCGACCAGCTGCTCGACGCGGGCATCGACGTCATCACCACTTTGAACATCCAGCACCTGGAATCGCTGAGCTCGGTGGCGAGGCAGGTCAGCGGCGTGGAGCAGCAGGAGACACTGCCCGATGAGATCGCGCGGCGCGCCGACCAGATCGAGCTGGTCGACATGACCCCGGAGGCGCTTCGGCGCCGGATGGTGCACGGGAACATCTACCCGCCGAACCGGATCGAGACCGCCCTGACCCACTATTTCCGGCCGGGTAACCTCACCGCGCTGCGCGAGCTGGCCCTGCTCTGGCTCGCCGACCGGGTCGAAGAGGGCCTGCGGCGATACCGCGCTGAGCACGGCATCGCCGCGCCCTGGGAGACCAGGGAACGGATCGTGGTCGGCATCGCCGGCCAGCGGGACGACGAGGTCGTCATCCGGCGCGCCGCGAGAATCGCCGCCCGCATCCCCGGCTGCGACCTGGTCGCTGTGCACGTGAGCATCGACGACGGGCTCGCCTCCGCAGCCAGCTCGGCGCTGGAAACCCAGCATGCCCTGGTGGCCTCGCTCGGCGGCAGCTTCCGGCAGGTACCGGGGGCGGACGCGGCCGATACGCTGCTCCGGTTCGCCCGCGCCGAGAACGCTACGCAGATGGTACTCGGCGCCAGCCGTCGCGGCAGGCTCTTCACCCTGCTGGCCGGCAAGAGCGTCCCGACCAGGGTGGGCCGCCGGGCCGAGCACATCGACGTTCACCTGGTCAGCCGCGGCGGGACCCACGATCGCGGCCCGATGTTGGCCCGCGTGCTGGCCGCGTTCGGCTCACGCAGGCTGCAGGCCGCGCGCGCGAGCAAGGAGGCAGCGGCACTTACGCGACTGGCGGGCTGCGTGTTGCGCGGCCACGGCGACCCGCCAGCCCTGCTCGAAGAGATGCGCCAAATGTCCGGCCTGGCCGCGGTCAGCCTGCTCGAATGGCGCCAAAACGGCGTGGGCCCGGCCTGGTACGTCGTGGCGAGCGCCGGCGAGCGGCCGCCGGAAGGACCCGGAACGGACCTGGAGCTGCCGATCAGCGACACCTTCAGGCTGGCGGGTCGCGGACGCCTGCCCGGCAGAGAAGACTCGCGCGTGCTGTTGTCCTGCGCGGTCCAGGTCGTGGCGGGCATTACCGAACGCCGCGACGAGCAGGAAGCCCAGGCCGCCGCGCACGCGACCGACCTTCGCTCCCGGACGTCCCTGCTCGCGGCCGCCGGCCAAAGCGCGCTTGACGAACTCGCTGCGGCCAAGGCGGCCCTGGCTGCCCTGCAAGCGCGGGACTCGGCAGCGGACGACGTGCTGCTGGCCCAGGCGCGTGTCGCGGTGGACCGGGCCAGCAAGCTCATCGACGACCTCAGGGATCTCAGCCGACTGCACGCCGGAGTGCTCGAGACCTATCTCCGCCCGGTAGATCTCGACGAGGTGATGACCGCCGCCCTCGATGACCTGGGTCCCGGCGGCCAGCAGGTCACGCTCAATGCGGCCGCCGACCTGCCCGACGTGATCGCCGATGCCGCGCTGCTGGCCCGGATCCTGGCCAGCCTGCTGGCCGACGCCCTGGTCCGCAGCCCGGCCGACGAGCCGCCCACCCTGACCGCGGCCAGCCTGGACGGATTGGCGGAGATCCGGATCACCGACCGGGGCGCTGATCCGGGTGACGGACCGGACAGCCTGGCGTTCCGGCTGGCCCGCGATCTCGCGGACGCCACGGGCGACACGCTCCGCTGCGAGCGCGCCCCTGGTGGCGGGCGGACCGTGGCCGTTGCCCTGCGCGCCGTCGCCCGCCGCTCTCCCGCCGGGACGATCCACGCCGCCGATGCGGCCCTGCTGGCCGTGACCCAGTAAGTACGCGTCAGGCGCACAGATCGCCGCGCATGACCAGTACGGGGCACTGCGCGTGCTGTACGCAGTACTGGCCGACCGAGCCGAGCAGCGCGTCGGCGAAGGCTCCGTGGCCACGATGGCCGACCACCAGCAGCGCCGCGCCGACCGAGGCCTCCAGCAGCACCTCCGCCGGATGCCCGTTGACGACCCGGCTCGTGACCCGCTGGCAATCGGCGGGCTCGACCTCGTCGCGGACCACTGCCTCGAGACTCTTCTTGGCGTCCGCCGCGAGCGCTGCGACCTCGCCCGGTTCTTCCGCGTAGACGGGTGTGCGGGCGAAGCTCTGCAGCTCCGCCGAAACCTGCCAGGCCATGACGGCGTCCACGATGCCGCTGCCCAGCGCGGCTTGCCTGACGGCCCAGCGCAGGGCCGCCCGCGACCCCGCAGAACCGTCAACCCCCACCACGATCCTGGGGGCGTCATTCGCGATGCTTGCTGACATCAGGATCGGATCCTTCCGCGTTGCAGTGTTCAGGCGCTTTGCCGTACCTCGCCGCCAAGCTGGGCCGCGATGGTCCGGGTCCAGTCCCGCACCTGCGGCCAGCCTGTGCGGCGGGTCAGTGCTTGCCGCGCATGATCACGACCGGGCAGGGCGCGTGATGCACGCAGTACTGGCCGACGGATCCCAGCAGCGCCTCGGTGAGCCCGCCGTGACCCCGGCAGCCGACCACGAGCAGCTCGGCCCCCTCGGCCGCCTCCACCAGTACTTGTCCGGCGCGCCCTTCCACCACGCGCGGGCAGACCTGGACCTCGGGGTCGAGGGCGCACATCTCGGCGATCGCCTCGCACAGGACACTGCGCGCGTCGTCCTCGTAATCGGGCCAATCGGCGGGCGGGGCCCAGCCCGTGCCAGCGGGAATGTGCCACGCCGTCACCGCCTCTACCACCGCGCCGGTCAGCTTGGCCTGGTGAATGGCCCAGCGCAAAGCGGCCGTGGACGACTCCAAACCGTCTACCCCGACCACGATGCGCGGCAGCTCATGGTCCTGTTCGTGCTTCATCGCATCCTCCTTAGGTCCGTTCCGTTCATCCGTCGTCCAGCACGGCAAGTCCGGGCAGCGTCTTGCCCTGGATGAACTCCAGGCTGGCGCCGCCGCCGGTAGAGACGTAACCGAACGCCTCGTCAGCGAAGCCGAGCGCGCGGATGGCCGCACCGGTGTCGCCTCCGCCCACCACCGTGTACGCGGCGCTGCCGATCAGCGCCGAGGCGACGGCGCGGGTGCCTTCGGCGTACGCGGGCAGCTCGAACACGCCCATCGGGCCGGTCCAGAAGACCGTGCGCGCGGCTGCGACGCTGGCGGCGAACAGCTGGGCCGATTGCGGGCCGATGTCCAGGCCCATCCGGTCGGCCGGGATGGCGTCGGCGGTCACGACCTCGTGCGGCGCGTCAGTGGCGCGGTCGGCCGCCACGATCAGGTCGGACGGCAGCACGATCTGCTTACCCGCCCGGGCGGCCTGATCCAGGTAGCCGGCGGCCAGCTCGACCTGGCCGGGCTCCAGCAGGGACGTGCCGACCTTGCCACCCTGGGCGACCAGGAAGGGGAAGGCCATGGCCCCGCCGACCAGGATCTGGTCGGCTGCGCTGATCAAGCTGCCGATCGCCTCGAACTTGTCCTCGACCTTCGCGCCGCCGAGGACCACCACGTACGGCCGCCGGATGTTGGCGGTCAGATGGGTAAGCGCGGCGTCCTCGGCCTGGACCAGGTAGCCGGCCGCATGCGGCAGGCGCAAGGCGACGTCGTAAACGCTGGCGTGCTTCCTGTGCACCGCGCCGAACCCGTCGGAGACGTACAGTTCGGCCAGCGTGGCCAGCTCGTCGGCGAACGCGCCGCGCTGCGCATCGTCCTTGCTGGTCTCCCCCTCGTTGAAGCGCACGTTCTCCACCATGACCAGGTGGCCCGGGCGCAGGTGCGAGGTCACGGCATGAGCCGAACGGCCGACGGTGTCGGTGGCGAAGTAGACCGGGCTACGAAGCAGCTGGCCGAGGCGGGCTGCGACCGGCTCCAGCGAGTACTTGGGGTCGGGCTTTCCCTTCGGGCGGCCGAGATGTGAGCACACGATCACCTCGGCGCCGCGGTTCATCAGCGTGGTCAGGGTCGGCAGCGCAGCCTTTATCCGGCCGTCGTCGGCGATGCGGGCGCCGTCGAGCGGCACGTTGAGGTCGGCGCGTACCAGGACGCGCTGGCCCGCCACGTTCAGGTCATCGATCGTCTTCATCACAAGGTCTCCTAGGTCCAGCCCGATGCGGTTCTCGAACTCCAAGGCTGAGCCTGACGCCGCGTCTGCCCGCCCGTCAGGGGCGTTCGGCGCGATGGTCCGGGACTTTGGTCCATCGGGGCTGCCCGTCGGGGACCCGGGCCGCCTGGTCCACGGCCGCCGAATAGCCGGTCATGGGACCAACGCCTCTACTCGCTCCATTCCTGCGGCGACAAACTTCTGACCGTTGCAGCCGAGCCATCCGGCCGTCGGAGGGAGGCTGGCCATGTCCCGCAAGCTGGCCAAAGGCCGGATCGTGGTGGGCGTCGACGGATCGGCTGCCTCCGCGGCCGCCGTCCGCTGGGCGGTACGTGAGGCGAAGCTACGCCGTGTGACGGTCCACCTTGTCTGCGCCTACCACAGCGACTTTAAGTTGCGCGCGCCATATGTCTCGTCGTCCTGGCTAGAGAGCCAGGACGAGCGCTATGCCGCCGCCAAGAAAATGCTCGCTACCATGACAGAACTCGCGCTGCGCTACCTTCAGCCCGGACGGCTGACGTCCGAGCTGGTCAACGAGCCGCCCGCCCGGGCACTGCTCGACCGGGCTGCAGGCGCCGAGATGCTCGTCCTGGGTACGACCAGGCCCGTCCCAAGGCCGGGGGAGCCGCCCCCCGCCATGGGGCCGGTGGCGCGTGCGTGCCTGCACCTGGCGCATTGCCCCGTCGTGGTCGTCGCCCCCGATGATCAACTGCCGGGGCACAGCACCGCACAGCGGCACAGGCACCCTGTGGAACTGGAGGTGACCGGTTGACCGCGCTCGCGCGGGTTGACGGGCCGGGACGGTCCTACGCGCTACTGGCTGATGGCACCACGATGACCATCCGGCCGGCGGGTTCGGGGGACTACGAAGCGGTCAGGCGGCTGCACGAGGCCATGTCGCCGGACAACTTGTACTTCCGTTTCTTCAGCGCGAGCCCGGCGTCCGCCGAACGGGAGGCCCGGCGAGTGTGCCTGGAGGGCGACCCGGACCTGGTGGCGCTGCTCGGCCTGCTGGGCGAGGAGCTGGTGGGGGTGGCCAGCTACGAGCTGACCGGCGACGGGGCGGCCGCGGAGGTCGCCCTGGCGGTCGCCGACGGTATGCACGGGCACGGTATTGCCACGTTGCTGCTCGAGCACCTGGTCTCGCTGGCTCGCGCCCGGGGAGTGATGACCTTCGTGGCCGAGGTGCTGCCGGACAACTACCGCGTGCTGGCGGTGCTCGCCGACGCGGGGTTGGCCGTGCGGCGCAGGTACGACGACGGCGTGGTCGACCTGTCTATGCCGGTCCCGCCCAGCGCGGCCCTCGGCGAGGCCAGCGCGTACCTGGACGCGGTGGCTGGCCGGGACATGCACGCGGACGTGGCCAGCCTGGAGCCGCTGCTGGCTCCCCGGTCGGCGGTGGTGATCGGCTCGGGCCGCCGGGCCGGATCGATCGGCCGGACGATCCTGCTCAACATCCGCGATGCCGGTTTCGCGGGCGCGCTGTACGCGGTCAACCCGCACGACAGCGACGTCGGAGGCATCACGTGCGTCGCATCGGTTGCCGAATTGCCCGAGACCCCCGACCTGGCGGTGATC
>JASHVM010000656.1:0-5763 GCA_030044595.1 Streptosporangiaceae bacterium | reverse complement strand
CGCCTACATGCGCCCGCTGGTCGCGATCTCGCGGGAACGGGTGGATCGGGGCGAACAGCCGCTGTTCCAGTCGCACATGTGGGACGGCTCGGCGGTGCCGCTGGCGGAGAACCTGCAGATCGCCTCCGAATTGCTGACGCAGTGCGCGGCCGCGCACACGATCATGGAGATGGAGATCGGCGTCGTCGGCGGCGAGGAAGACGGGATCGTCGGCGAGATGAACGAAAAGCTGTACAGCACGCCGGAAGACGCCCTCGCGACCGCCGAGACCCTCGGGCTCGGCGAGCGCGGCCGGTACATCCTCGCGGCGACGTTCGGCAACGTGCACGGCGTCTACAAGCCCGGGCACGTCAAGCTGCGCCCGACCGTGCTGCGGGACATCCAGGAGGCGGTGGGGCAGAAGTACGGCCAGGACAAGCCCTTCGATCTGGTATTCCACGGCGGGTCGGGCTCGGCGCTCGAGGAGATCAGGGAGGCGATCTCCTACGGCGTGGTCAAGATGAACATCGACACCGACACGCAGTACGCGTTCACCAGGCCCACCGCGGACCACATGTTCAAGAACTACGACGGCGTCCTCAAGGTGGACGGCGATGTCGGCAGGAAGAAGGATTACGACCCGCGGAGCTGGGGCCGGGCCGCCGAGGCCGGCATGTCCGAGCGGGTCGTCCACGCCTGCGAGGACCTGATGTCAGCGGGCCACCAGCTGAGCTGACCGTACCGGAGACCCGAACGCCGATGGAGCGAGACAGCCTGCTGGCCGGGCCGCCGGCCACGTACCTGCCGGAAAACGAGGAGGCGGCGGCCGCCCTGCGGGCGGCCAGCCAGCCCGCGGACGTCGCGGCGCGCTTCCCGGCGTACTCGGCGGCCTGGGCGGCCCTGGCCGAGCGCGCATTCGCCCAGGGTGACGCCGTCGCCGCCTACGCCTACGCGCGCACCGGCTACCACCGCGGCCTGGACCAGCTGCGCCGGGCGGGCTGGCGCGGGAACGGCCCGATCCCGTGGGAGCACGAGCCCAACCGGGGCTTCCTGCGGTCCCTGCACATGCTGGCCAAGGCGGCCGGCGCGATCGGCGAGGACGACGAGGCCCGGCGCTGCGGGCAGTTCCTGCGCGACAGCAGCGCCACCGCCGCCGCCGAGCTGTCCTAGCCCGCGGGACCGGATCACCCAGTATGTGGGTTACCGGCCGTCGTTGCGGGTAATCTCAGAGCGCAAGAGCCCCTGCCGCGCTTGCGCCTGAGCGGGGGCTTCATCATGCGGGTCAGCAGAAGGGACGCGCGATGCCCGCCATCGTGCTGGTCGGCGCCCAGTGGGGCGACGAGGGCAAGGGCAAGGCCACCGACCTGCTCGGCGACCGCGTGGACTACGTGGTCAGGTACCAGGGCGGGAACAACGCCGGCCACACGGTCGTCATCGGCGACGAGAGCTACGCGCTGCACATGCTGCCGTCCGGCGTGCTGTCACCCGGCGCCGTGCCGGTGATCGGCAACGGCGTGGTCATCGACCCGCAGGTGCTGCTGGACGAGATCGACGGGCTGCAGGCCCGCGGCGTGGACTGCGGGAAGCTGCTGGTCTCGGCGAACGCCCACCTGATCATGCCCTACCACCGGGCGCTGGATAAGGTGACCGAGCGTTACCTCGGCAGCGCGCGGATCGGCACCACGGGCCGCGGCATCGGCCCCGCCTACGGCGACAAGATCGCGCGGGTCGGGATACGCGTCCAGGACCTGTTCGACCCGGGCATCTTGCGTAAGAAACTCGAACTCGTGCTGCGCGAGAAGAACCAGATCCTCGGCAAGGTCTACAACCGCCGCGGCATCGACCCCCAGGCCTGCGCCGATGAGTACCTGCGCTACGCCGAACGGCTCTGCCCCTACGTGGCCGATACCGGGCTCATCCTCGGCCAGGCCCTGGACCAGGGCCGGGTGGTGCTGCTGGAGGGCGCCCAGGCCACCATGCTCGACGTGGATCACGGCACGTACCCGTTCGTCACCTCGTCCTCGCCGACCGCGGGCGGCGCCTGCGCCGGGTCCGGCATCGGCCCGACCAGGATCGCCAAGGTCATCGGCATCGTCAAGGCGTACACGACCCGGGTGGGCGAGGGTCCCTTCCCCACCGAGCTGCGCGATGAGCAGGGCGAGTGGCTGCGCCAGGCAGGCGCCGAGTACGGCGTGACCACGGGCAGGCCGCGCCGCACCGGCTGGTTCGACGCGGTGATCGCCAGGTACGCGACCCGCGTCAACGGGATCACCGACTACTTCCTGACCAAGCTGGACGTCCTGTCCGGCCTGGACCAGGTGCCGGTCTGCGTGGCTTACCAGGTGGACGGGACCAGGCACGACGAGATCCCGATGACGCAGACCGGGTTCCACCACGCGGTGCCGGTCTACGAGTACTTCGACGGCTGGTACGAGGACATCTCCAAGGCCCGCTCGTTCGGCGAGCTGCCGGCCAACGCGCGGACCTACATCGCGGCGGTGGAGAAGATGATCGGCGCCCCGGTGGCCGCGGTCGGCGTCGGCCCGCGGCGCGACCAGACGCTCCAGGTCCGCCCCTTGCTGCCCTGACCGCTAGGCTCACGGCGTGCGCATTCTCGTGGTCGGGTCGGGGGGGCGTGAGCACGCGATCGTTCGCGCGCTGGCCAGCGGCGCCGACAGCGTGCACGCGGCGCCGGCCAACCCGGGCATCGCGGCGCTGGCCGAGACCCACCCGGACGCCGTCCCGGCCCCGGACCAGATCGCCGGCCTGGCCCGCAGGATCGGCGCCGACCTGGTCGTGATCGGTCCGGAGGCGCCGCTGGTCGCGGGGGCGGCCGATGCCGTGCGCGAGGCCGGCATCGCCTGCTTCGGCCCGGACGCCGCCGCGGCCATGCTCGAGGGCTCGAAGTCCTTCGCCAAGCAGGTCATGGCGGCGGCGGGGATCCCGACCGCCGCGTCGCGTACCTGCCGCACGAGCGCCGAGGCGGACGCGGCGCTCGCCGAGTTCGGAGCGCCCTACGTGGTCAAGGATGACGCCCTGGCGGCGGGCAAGGGGGTCCTGGTCACCGCCGACCTGGACGCGGCGCGGCGGCACGCGCGGGCCTGCGGCACGGTGGTGATCGAGGAGTTCCTCGACGGCCCGGAGGTCTCGCTGTTCGCGGTCACCGACGGCACGACGGCGATCCCGCTGCTGCCGGCGCAGGACTTCAAGCGCGCCCGCGACGGTGACCTCGGCCCGAACACCGGCGGTATGGGCGCCTACGCCCCGCTGCCCTGGGCAGCGGCCGACCTGCCCGAACAGGTCCTGGACGCGGTGATCGGCCCGGCCGTCGAGGCCATGCGCCGGCGCGGCACGCCGTACCGCGGGCTGCTGTACGCCGGCCTGTGCCTGACCGCGGCCGGCCCGCGGGTGGTCGAGTTCAACGCCCGCTTCGGGGACCCGGAGACGCAGGTGGTGCTGGACCGGCTCGGCACCCCGCTCGCGCCGCTGCTGTACGCCGCGGCGGCCGGCGACCTGGTCGGCGCCGAGCCGCCGCGCTGGCTCCCGGGCGCCGCGGTGGTGGTGGTGATCGCCGCCGACGGCTATCCCGAGAACCCGGTCAAGGGCGAGAAGATCAAAATCCTTGATCCCGAACGATCGGTGGTGGCCCGCTCCGGCCACGCTGCGACGCCGCGAGGGACAGACGACCCGGCGCCCGCCCAGGCCTACGTCCTGCACGCGGGCACGGCTATCGGCCCGGCCGGCGACCTGGTGTCGGCCGGCGGCCGGGTGCTGAACGTCGTCGGCGCCGGCCGGGACGTCGCCGCCGCGCGCGCCGCGGCGTACGAGCTGGCCGCGGCGGTCCAGATGCGCGGCGGCTGGTACCGCCGCGATATCGCCGCGGGCCAGTGACCAGCGCCGGCCAGCCGCGGGCGGGCGGCCCTCCCAGGGAGGTCCGGGCGGACGGGTCCCGAAGAGCGGGGGGGTCCCGGGGGGCCGTCTCCCCGGGAATTACCGTGGAGGCATGATCGAGCGGTACACGCTGCCGGAGATGGGGCGGGTCTGGGGCGAGGCGCACAAGTACGAGCTGTGGTGCCGGGTGGAGCTGCTGGTGCTCGAGGCGCAGGCCCGGGCCGGCACGGTGCCCGCGGACAGCGTCGAGCCGGTGCGCGCGGCCCCGCCGCCGACGCCGGAGGCGGTCGCGGCGGTCGAAGCGGTGACCGACCACGACGTGATCGCCTTCCTGACCGCGTGGGCGGACAACACCACGCCGCGCTCGGCGGCCGCATTCGTGCACTACGGCCTGACCTCCTCCGACCTGCTGGATACCGCGCTCGCGGTCCAGCTCACCGAGGCGACCGACATCCTGGTCCCGAAGGCCGGTCGGCTGGTCGCGGTGCTCCGGGACCACGCGCTGCGGCACCGGGAAACGCTGCGCGTCGGCCGGACGCACGGCGTTCACGCCGAGCCGGATACCTGGGGGCACCGGGTCGCCGACTTCGCGTTCGCCATGGCGCGCGGCCGGGACCGGATGGTGCGGGCCCGGGACGCGGTGGCGGTCGGCAAGCTGTCCGGCCCGGTCGGCAGCTACTCCAACATCGACCCCGCCATCGAGGCGGCGGTCATGCCGGCGCTCGGGCTCCGCGCGGCCGACTCGGCCACGCAGGTCGTGATGCGGGACGGCATCGCCGAGTGGGTCGGCGCGCTGGCCCTCGCCGCCACGGTCTGCGAGGCGGTCGCGCTCGAGGTGCGGCACGGGCAGCGCACCGAGGTCCGCGAGCTCGCCGAGCCGTTCGGCCGCGGCCAGAAGGGCTCCTCCGCGATGCCGCACAAGCAGAACCCCATCCGCTCCGAGCGGATCACGGGCCTGGCCCGGGTGATCCGCGGCTACGTGACGCCGGTCACCGAGGGCGTACCGCTCTGGCACGAGCGGGACATCTCGCACTCGAGCGTGGAACGGGTCGCGCTGCCCGACGCCGCCATCGCGACCGACTACGTGCTGCATCTGACCACCGGCGTGATGGAGGGGCTGACCGTCGACGCCGCCCGGATGCGCGCGAACCTGGACGCAACCGGTGGTCTGATCTACTCCTCGGCGGTGCTGCTCGAGCTGGTCAGCGCCGGGATGGCCCGCGAGGACGCGTACGCGCTGGTGCAGGCCGCGGCCATGGACACGTGGCAGACCGGGACGCCGTTCCGGGACACGCTGCGCAAGCGGGCGGCGACACGCGGGCAGAAAATCGACGAAAACGCCCTGGACTCCGCATTCCGCCCCGAACGGTACACGGCGCGGCTTGCTCCGGTATTCGAGCGTCTGGCGCGGCTAAGCTGACACCCATGACTTTGGGACCCGACACGAGCTACCGCGTGCGGGGGGGTGCCTCGCTGCACGGCACGGTCTTCATCCAGGGCGCGAAGAACGCGGCCCTGAAGATGATCGCGGCGTCGCTGCTCGCCGCTAACGGCCGCACCGTGCTGCGCAACGTGCCGCCGATCGAGGACGTCCGCCGGGCCGTTGAGCTGGCCCAGGCGGTCGGTGCTCGGGTCGAGTTCCACGAGGCGGAACGGACGCTGGTCGTCGACGCGTCCCGGCTGACCAGCCCGGTACTCCCGGCCGAGATCGCCCGGAGGTTCCGCAGCTCGGTGCTGTTCGTGCCCGCCCTGCTGCACCGGTTCGGCGAGGCGGTCATCGAGGGCATCGGCGGGTGCAACCTGGGCAGCAGGAACCTCGATTTCCACTACCGCGGCTTCGCCAGGCTCGGCGCGGTCGTCGACGAGGGCGACACGGTCATCCACATCAAGGCC
>JASHVM010000655.1:0-5547 GCA_030044595.1 Streptosporangiaceae bacterium | reverse complement strand
GGGGCTGTTGTTGCTGAACAGTGTCTTTGTTGGCTTGTTCGTTGGGGTTGCGCGTGTCACATTGGCGGTAGGGAAGGCGGATACAGTGACCGTGACCGTGAGCCGACGTCGTGCCGCGCAGGGGGCGCTCGCGGTCGGTGCTTTGGGAGTTGTCTTCGGGGACATCGGGACGAGCCCGCTGTATACCGTCCAGACGCTTTTCGATCCGAACGATCCGCACCCGGTCAAGGTGTCGCACGACAGCATCTTCGGGGTCGTCTCGCTGATCTTCTGGTCGGTGACGATTATCGTCACCGTCACCTACGTCCTGCTCGTCATGCGGGCCGACAACGACGGCGAGGGCGGGATCATGGCGCTGATCGCCTTGATCCGCCGACGGGCCCTGCCCGGCAGCGCCCGGGCGAAGGCCGTGCTGGCGGCGCTCGGGATCTTCGGGGCGTCGCTGTTCTTCGGCGACAGCATGATCACGCCCGCCATCTCGGTGCTGTCCGCGGTCGAGGGCGTCCAGGTCGCGGCGCCGTCCGTCTCCAGCCTCGTCATCCCCATCACGGTGGCGATCATCGTCGTCCTGTTCCTGGTCCAGCGGCTGGGCACAGGCACCGTGGGGCGGATGTTCGGGCCGATCATGGCCGTCTGGTTCACCGTGATCGGCGCGCTCGGGGTGCGGGGCATCGTCACCCACCCGGTGATCCTGGAGGCACTGTCACCCAGCTACGCCATCGGTTTCCTGGTCGGGCATTTCAGCGTCGCGTTCTTCTCCCTGACCGCCGTCGTCCTGGCCGTCACCGGAGCCGAAGCGCTGTACGCGGACATGGGGCACTTCGGCCGCGGACCGATCAGGCGCGCCTGGCTGCTGGTCGTCTTCCCCGCCTGCATCCTGAACTACCTGGGACAGGGCGCCTTGATCCTGGGCAACCCGGCCAACATCAGCAACCCGTTCTTCCTGCTGGCGCCGGGGTGGGCCAGGCTCCCGATGGTGTTCCTGGCCACCGTCGCCACCGTCATCGCCTCGCAGGCGGTCATCAGCGGCGCGTATTCGGTCGCGAACCAGGCCGCGCGGCTCGGCTACCTGCCGCGACTACGCATCCAGTACACCTCGGAACAGATGATGGGCCAGATCTACGTCCCGTGGATCAACTGGCTGCTGCTGGTAGCCGTCCTCACCCTCGTGCTCGCGTTCCGGACCTCGGCCGCGCTGGCGTACGCCTACGGCACGGCCGTGACCGGCACGATCACGATCACCACCCTGCTGTTCTTCTACTACGCCCGTCATCAGTGGCGATGGCCGCTGTGGATCGTGCTGGCCGGCGGCGGCGTGCTGATCGCCATCGACCTGCTGTTCTTCGCCGCCAACCTGACCAAGCTGACCCACGGAGCATGGCTTCCGCTGCTGATCGGCATCGTCACGTTCATGATCTTCACCACCTGGCAGCGCGGCCGCGAACTTGTCACCCTTCAGCGCGTACGCGACGAGGGGCCGCTTCCGGCGTTCATCGAACAGCTGCACGCCATGAAACCGCCGCTGCACCGGGTGCCGGGCACCGCCATCTTCCTCAACCGCGGTAAGGCCACCGCCCCGCTGGCGCTAAGGGCGAACGTCGAACACAATGAGATCCTGCACGAGTGCGTCTTCATCCTCTCGATCGAGACCAAGCCCGCGCCCCACGTGCCGATCGACGAGCGGATCGCCGTCGAAGACCTGGGCTACAAAAACGACCGGATCATCTACGTCACCGCCAGCTTCGGCTACATGGATCCACAGAACGTCCCTGCCCTCCTGCCGCTCATCCAGCAGGCCGAAGTCGAGACTCCCTTCGACGAAGCCAACCTGTCCTACTTCCTGTCGCACATCGAGCTGGCCAGGGGCCACGCGCCCGGCATGAGCCGCTGGCGCAAGCGCCTGTTCATCGCGACATCACGGATCACCGCCGATGCCGCCGAATACTTCCAGCTTCCCCGCGACCGCACCGTCGTCATGGGCTCACGCATCGACGTCTAGCTGACCGGACCGGCGGCGAGGTCGTGAGAGCGTCCAGCTTCGACTCGCGACCATGGGGCGATGGGTCGTCCCCCGGCCACCCCGGGGCGGGCGAGCCTTCGGCCCACGGCCAGGAAGGCGTTATCGGTGCCATTGAAGATATTGCACGTCAACGCCGCAGGGCGCCGACATGGTTCCCTCGTATTTCTCGATATCCTGGGCTGAATCGCCAGGTTCGCGGTAGAGGAATCGCGATGGCTTCGGGTTGCCATCGATTACCGGCTTGATACCGGGACTACTTACCGGCGCGGTGATTTACCTGCCGACGTGGTGTGCGGCTTTCCCGGCCCTTCCGGTGCCAACCCAGCGTGCGCCGGTCCTTGCGGGCGTCGACGTTGCTCGCCGCCGGCTAGCGCGTTGTGCGCGCTGCACGTTGACTCGGCGCGTCCCGGCGTTGACCGCGGCTGTGGGCAAGGAGCCTGTCCCTTGTCATTAGTGCGCGACGCCCCCGCTCACGCTTGGGGGAGCTGAAGGTGGGCGAGCAGAGATACCGGGCCATGCTGCGGGCAGCGGATCGCGGCGGCGGGCGTCGTACTGAGAGACTTTTGGTCCATGAGGGCGCTCCCCGTACATTCGGAGCCGCTATGGCTCACTGACTTCCGCCAACGGATCGCGGTATCACTGTGGTTCGTACCGACGATATTCATTGCGGCCGCCGTCGGCGTAGCCAATCTCGCCGGCTGGCTGGACGATCAGATCGCCGCGCCCATCGGCTTCCGGCCAGATTTGGTGAGCGACCCTAGCACGGCCGCAACCTTCGCCGGCGCCATCGCCGCCGCCACCTTGGCGTTCGTCGCGATCGTATTCGCTACCACGCTGGTGGCCATCCAGATTGTGGCCAGCCAGTACTCGCCCAGGACGGCGCGGATCTTCATCCGGTCCCGGGTCACCAGGGTGACCCTGGGTCTGTTTTTGGCCACGTTCGTGTTCTCCGTGATCATCCTCGTCGACAACCGGGCCTCAGTCCCATCGGAAAAGCAGTTCGCCCCGGTCGTGTCGGTCGCGATCTTGCTCGTGCTGACTTTGGCGACCGTTTTCGGGTTCGTCGCTTACCTGCACGGCGTGGTGCGGCTCATGCGCGTCCAGTACCTGCTCGAAGAGATTGCCGATGAGACCAGGGGAGCCATTGAGCAGAACTTCCCGCCGGCTTCGGCTTACGTCGAGGTAGACCCTCCCGCGCCGGATTCCTCGCCGCGCCGGCTGAAGTATGTAGGGCGAGCCGGGGTCGTAACCGCCACCGACTTGCACGGCCTAGCCACCTTGGGCCGGCAGAAGGGCGGCTGGATCGAGCTGACCGTCGGAGTAGGCGAGTACCTGGCTCACGGCACTCCTATCGCGCTGGCGCATGGCGGACCGCTTGAAGATCGCGATCTCACCGGGTTTTTCCTCATACGCAGTGAACGCACCTTCGTGCAAGATCCCGCTTTCGGCTTCCGCCAGCTCGTCGATGTCGCGATACGGGCCCTGTCACCCGCCGTCAACGATCCAACCACGGCGGTGCAGGCCATCGACCGCATCAGCGGCCTCCTGGCTGTGATCGGTGACCGCCCCGATCCGACCGGCTTCGGGGCGGACTCCAACGGAGTGGTCAGAATCAAGCAGAAGCTGCGGAACTTCGAGGGCCTGCTCGTGCTGTCATTGACCGAGATCTTCCGCTACGGCGCCGACGCGCCTCAGGTAGTCCGCCGCCTCCTCGCGCTACTTGACGAGCTTGAAGATACTTTGCCCCAGGAGCGGCATGCCGCTATCACGGCCCAGCGCGGGCTATTGGGCATCCTCGTCGGGTCGGCACTGCCCGCTCCCTTGGTACCCGTGGCGTCGCAGGCCGACCGGGAGGGCCTTGGCTGACGGGAAGCGAAACACCTTGAGGCGCTACCGCGTCAGCGGCATTCGCTCCTGGTGCAGGTACCTGTGGCGGGAAGCGGCTCCAGACGGCCTGACTTTCGTCTCCGAGACCGCGGAACCGTTCGCGGGTCTGGTCGCAGAACCGCTCCGCGGAGAGGCTTGCGACAGGATCGATGAGGGACTCGGGCAGCTACATGTTGGCGGCACGCCCGCGCCCGGTTTTGCGCCAGCAGTCATGTCATTTTCCAGCGCCGGGGACCTATCTTGACGGCTTCTGCGCGATGACCTGCACGGGTATGCTCGGTGCCGTGAGTGGCGCTGTCCCGCGGCGCCGAGCGTATGGAGGCTGTGCCGCTGCCGAGCAGCGAGCAGGGAGCGATCCATGCCGGTCAGGATGATGCATCGCGCTGCGATTGCCGCACAGCTCTCCGTCCTGTTCCTGGCTGGATGCGGCCACTCCGCCGCGCCGGTCCCCCCGGCGGTGACGATGTCCTTCTGCGGCAGCGACCCGCAGCCGATGCCTGCGGTGGTGGAGGTAATCTGCAATACCGATGACATAACCGCCAGAAATCTCGTCTGGACGGCGTGGGGAAAGCTTACGACAACTGCTAAAGGCATCGCGGTAGTTGATTTGTGCGCTTACGAGGATTGCCACACCGGCGCCTACAGCTCCGTGCCCATCAAGCTAATCGCCACAAACGTCGCCATGTGCGCTAAGGACAAGCGGGCTTATACGACGCTGCGGTACGCGTTCGTTGACGGCTCACCATGGCCCGACATGCCGACCGACATGAATACCTCAAATTACATCGCAGGACCAAACCGGACCCTCCCGCCGCGTAATCAGACGGTCGAACTGACCTGTGGCTAGGCCTTCTGTCCCGTCGGCCGCGTCCGCCCGGGTGCTGTACAAGAAGCCACGTTGCGATCTGTTCCAATTTTAAGCCGATTGCGGCCCGGCTTGGTGGCAGGCGGCGAGTATTTCGGTGGCCAAGTAGCGACGTGATTCGGTCCATCCGTCATTCTGTTCGGCCAAGACGACGCCGACAGGGGCTGGCGATGGCGTCGCGGCCGGGAAGATGCCGACCAAGCCGGTCCGGCGGCGGAGCTCCCGGGTTCACGCACTCCTGGGGTTGGACGACCAGACCCTGGCGGCAGATCTCACGTGGTCCGCACGTGAAGGCGAGCAGGCCGTCGCGGGCGTCGGACAGGTAACCGGCGGCGACCGGGAGCCCGCCGTCCCGGCGTGGGGACCGATCGCCGCCAGCGCGCAGCGATACCGAGTGCTCAATTGGTCACTAGATCGCTCGTGATTGGTGTCGTGGGCCTCTCGGCAGTCTGCTGGCGGTCATGCCGTGCAAGAATGATGACGGCCTGGAGCGACGTATCCGGTCCTAGGTCTGTCGCCCCGGGCGGTTGTCCGGCTTGGCCCGTACGAAAGGAGAATGCCCATGGCGAACAAGACGGTGGTCTTGGCGATCTTCAACGATGAGGCGGCAGCCGATACGGCGGCCGATGCTTTGAAGAAATCGGGCGTCGCGCATCACGACGCCATCGGCGTCTTGGCCCTGAACGAGAAGGGCGAGGTCAAGACCCACAAAATAGGCAAGCGCAGCGTGGGCCTGGGTATCGGAATTGGCCTGATTCTAGCGCTGCTCACTCCC
>JASHVM010000070.1:0-5479 GCA_030044595.1 Streptosporangiaceae bacterium | reverse complement strand
GGGCGTGTCGCCGATTTCACCGAGGTGGTCGGCGGCCTGTCCGCGGACCAGGCCGCGTACGAGGCAGGCCGCTGCTTGTCGTGCGGCAACTGCTTCGAGTGCGACGGCTGCTTCGGCTCCTGCCCGGAAGACGCGATCATCAAGATCCGCCCCAGCCGCCCGGCAGGCCACGAGCACGGGACGGACTACGCCTACGTGTTCGACTATGACCGGTGCACGGGCTGCGGGATCTGTTACGAGCAGTGCCCGGTACACGCCATCGAGATGATCCCGGAGAAGCCGTGATGCGCGTCACCGTCGACGGCAATGAGGCAGCGGCCTCGGCCGCCTACCGGCTCAACGAGGTGTGCTGCATCTACCCGATCACGCCGTCCTCCCCTATGGCGGAGCTGGCCGATGAATGGTCCAGCCAGGGACGGCAGAACGTGTGGGGCAGCATACCGGCCGTGGTCGAGATGCAAAGCGAGGGCGGGGCCGCGGGCGCGCTGCACGGCGCCCTGCAGAGCGGGGCGCTGACCACGACGTTCACCGCCTCGCAGGGCCTGCTGCTGATGATCCCGAACATGTACAAGATCGCCGGGGAGCTGACCCCGGCCGTGTTCCAGGTGGCCGCGCGCTCGCTGGCCGCACAGGGCCTGTCCATCTTCGGCGATCACTCCGACGTGATGGCGGTCCGCCAGACCGGGTTCGCCATGCTCTGTTCGGCAAGCGTCCAGGAAGCGCACGACTTCGCGGTGATCGCCCAGGCCGCCACGCTGGCTACGCGGATCCCGTTCGTGCACTTCTTCGACGGGTTCCGCACCTCCCACGAGGTGAACACCGTCGAGCTCATCTCCGACGACCAGCTGCGGGCACTGGTGCCGGAGGAGCTGATCCGGGCCCACCGCGGCCGGGCGCTGTCACCGGAGCGTCCGGTCATCCGCGGCACCGCGCAGAACCCGGACGTGTACTTCCAGGCCAGGGAGACCGTCAACCCGTTCTACGCACGGGTTCCTGGCGCGGTCACTAACGCGATGGACGCCTTCGCCGCGGTGGCCGGCCGCCAGTACCGTATCGCCGAGTACGCCGGCGACCCGGAGGCCGACCGGGTGATCGTGGTCATGGGCTCTGGCGGCCAGACCGCGGCCGAGACCGCCGCCTACCTCGCCGGGCGCGGTGAGAAGGCCGGGGTCGTCCAGGTCCGGCTGTTCCGGCCCTTCCCCGCCGCGGCGGTCCTGGCCGCGATCCCGGCCAGCGCCCGGCGGGTGGCCGTGCTGGACCGGACCAAGGAGCCCGGCTCGCTGGGCGAGCCGTTGTTCCTCGACGTGCTCGCGGCGCTCGCGGAGGCACACGCCGCCGGAGACCGGTCCGTCATGCCGCTGGTGACCGGCGGCCGGTACGGGCTGTCGTCGAAGGAGTTCACGCCCGGCATGGTCGCCGGGATCTTCGCCGAGCTGGCCTCTGATCACCCCCGGCGGCGGTTCACGATCGGCATCACCGACGACGTGTCCGATACCAGCCTGCCCTATGACCCGGCGCTGGACATTGAGCCGGCCGGGACGGTGCGGGCGGTGTTCTTCGGGCTGGGCGCGGACGGGACCGTCGGTGCGAACAAGAACAGCGTCAAGATCATCGGCGCCGATCCGGCCCGGCACGCCCAGGCCTATTTCGTCTACGACTCCAAGAAGTCGGGTTCGGAGACGGTCTCGCACCTCCGGTTCGGGCCGGCCCCGGTCAAGGCGCCCTACCTCATCACCCAGGCAAGCTTCGTCGGCTGCCACCAGGCGCGGATGATCGGGCGGCACGAGGTCCTGGCGCGCGCCGCGCCCGGCGCGACCGTGCTGCTCAACACCCCCTACCCGGCCGGCGAAGTATGGGACTCGCTGCCGCGGGAGGCCCAGGAGCAGATCCTGGCCAAGGCGATCACGCTCTACGCGATCGACGCCAGCAAGGTCGCCCGGGACGCCGGGCTCGGCGGCCGGGTGAACACCGTCCTGCAGACCTGCTTTTTCGCCATCTCCGGGGTCATGCCCCGCGATGAGGCGATCACGGCGATCAAGGCTGCGATCGCCAAGACCTACGGCCGCCGCGGCCCCGAGGTCGTCGCCCGCAACGACGCCGCCGTGGACGCCGCCCTCGCGGCACTGCACCTGGTCGAGACCCCCGGGCGGGTGACCGCCAGCCGCGGTGTGCCGCCAGTCGTCTCCCCCGATGCGCCGGAGTTCGTGCAGGCCGTGACCGCGCAGATGATGGCCGGCCGTGGTGATGAGCTGCCGGTCAGCGCGCTTCCGGCGGATGGCACCTACCCCACCGGAACCGCGGCGTACGAGAAGCGGAACATCTCCGACGAGGTGGCCGCGTGGGTTCCGGACCTGTGCATCCAGTGCGGGAACTGCAGCTTCGTCTGCCCGCACAGCGTGATCCGGTCCAAGTTCTACGACATCGGCCAGCTGGCCGGGGCGCCGGACGGGTTCCCGGTCATGCCGCTGGACGCGCGGGGATTGCCGGATACCCGGTACACCCTGCAGGTCTACGCCGAAGACTGCACCGGCTGCGGGCTATGCGTCGAGGCCTGCCCGGCCACCGCCCCCGGCGATCCCGGCCGGAAGGCGATCAACCTCGCCCCGCGTGAACCACTCGTGGACAGCGCGCGGCGCAACATCGCGTTCTTCGAGACGATCCCGGTCAACGACCGGTCACGGGTCGACTTCGGCACGGTCCGCGGCGCGCAGTTCCTGCAGCCGCTGTTCGAGTTCTCCGGCGCGTGCGCCGGCTGCGGGGAGACGCCGTACCTCAAGCTGGTGTCCCAGCTGTTCGGCGACCGGCTGATGATCGCCAACGCGACGGGCTGCTCGTCAATCTACGGCGGCAACCTGCCGACCACCCCCTGGACCACCGACCAGGCCGGACGCGGGCCGGCGTGGTCCAACTCGCTGTTCGAAGACAACGCCGAGTTCGGCCTGGGTTTCCGGCTCGCCGCCGACCAGCACCTGGCCCTGGCCCGCCGCCGGCTGGCCGAGCTCACGGACACGCTCGGGCCCGGCGGACCCGAACTCGCCGAGGCGATCCTGACCGCCCCGCAGCGACGCGAAGCCGAGTACGCGGCCCAGCGGGAACGGGTCACCGAGCTCAAGCGCCGCCTGGCGCAGCTGGACGAGGCGGCGAACCCGGCCGTGGCCGACCTGAACAGCGTGGTCGACAACCTGGTCCGCCGCAGCGTCTGGATCGTCGGCGGCGACGGCTGGGCCTACGACATCGGCTCCGGCGGGCTCGATCACGTGCTGGCCAGCGGCCGTGACGTCAACGTGCTGGTCATGGACACCGAGGTGTACTCCAACACCGGCGGCCAGGCCTCGAAATCGACGCCACCCGGCGCGGTCGCCAAGTTCGCCGCGGCCGGCAAGAGCGTCCCGAAGAAGGACATCGCGCTGCAGGCGATCGCCTACGGCAACGTCTACGTGGCCCGGGTGGCGATGGGCGCCGACCCGCAGCAGACGCTCAAGGCACTCCGTGAGGCGGAGGCCTACCACGGGACCTCGCTGGTCATCGCCTACAGCCACTGCATCGCGCACGGCATCGAGAAGGACGGGAAACCGCTGCGCAACGGGATGGACCAGCAGTACCGAGCCGTAGCCAGCGGCTACTGGCCGCTGATCCGCTACGATCCGGTCCTGCGTGACGCCGGCCGCAACCCGTTCCTGCTCGACTCGCACCGGCCCAGGATCCCGCTGACCGACTACACCGGACGGGAACTGCGTTATCGCATCCTGGAACGCACCAACCCCGAAGCGGCCGAGCGCCTGCTCAACCTGGCCCAGCAGCAGGTCAGCCAGCGGTGGGCCACGTATGAAGACATGGCGGCCCGCGGCCCGGACCTGTTCGCGGCCAGCGCCTCCGGCAAGGCCCAGCCCCCCAGCGCCGAGGGTGAAGGGACCAGCCGATGAACCTTGCCACCAGCTACCTGGGCCTGAAGCTGCGCAACCCGCTGGTCGCCTCAGCCGGCCCGATGACCCAGACCGGCGACAGGGTCGACCGGCTCGCCCAGGCGGGCGTGGGTGCCGTGGTATTGCCGTCGCTGTTCGAGGAGCAGATCCGGGCCGAAGCAGACCGGGACGAACGCCTGGCCGAGGCCGGCATCGACAGCTTCGCCGAGGCCATGACCTACCTGATCGACCCGGACTCCAGCATCTGGCCCCGCCAGTACCTCAGCCTGATCCAGCGCGCCGCCGGATCGGGCATCCCGGTGATCGCCAGCCTCAACGGCAGCACCCCCGGCGGGTGGACCGATTACGCCCGCGCCATGCAGGACGCAGGCGCAGCTGCCATCGAGCTGAACATCTACTACCTGCCCGGCGACCCGCTCATCCCCGCGCGTGACGCCGAACAGCGGTACGTCGACATCCTCACCACGGTCAAGGCCGTGGTGAGCGTCCCGGTCGCGGTCAAGCTGAGCCCCTACTTCAGCTCGCTCGGCGAAATGGCGGTCCGCCTCGACCAGGCCGGCGCGGACGGGCTGGTCCTGTTCAACCGGTTCATGCAGACCGACGTCAACCCCGACACCCTCACCATCAGCACCGGGTTCCAGCTGTCCAGCCCGGCCGAGGCCACGCTGGCCCGGTCCTGGATCGCCCGGCTACGCGGCCAGGTACGCGCCTCTCTCGCCGCGAGCACCGGCGTGGAAACCGCCGAAGACGTGGCCGCCTACCTGCTGGCCGGCGCGGACGTGGTGATGACGACATCGTCGCTGCTGCGACACGGCCCAGCCCACGCGCGCGCGCTGCTCGACGGGCTGACCGCCTGGATGGAGCGCAAGGGATTCAGCTCCACCGATGAAATACGCGGGGTGCTCGCTGCGGCGACCAGCGCCGCCGGGCCCGGCTACGGGCGGAGCGGCTACCTCAGTGCCATCGAGCGAGCCACCCGGACCTACGCGCCCCGGTAGCCAGCCCAGCCCGGCGGTTCCAGGAGCTGCTGACTTTTCACCTCGCTCCGCGGGTCTCTCGGCACCGCTATTGCCATGCGTTCTTCTTGGCGGCGGGCTCCCCGACCGCCGGCCGGCGATGATGGCAGAATCCCGGCCGGCGGGTCAGGCAGAGCGGCAGCGGCGCCAGAACGACCGCAGCAACGACCCGCGCACCGAAGGCGCCGGCCATGCGGAGGTGATGCAGGTGCCTGAGTTGATCGGTGGCGCGAGCGGTCTGGGGCGGAATCAAGCCATGGTCGCGATGGTTGCTACTGCCATGAATGTCGAGATCTGGTCTGACGTCGTCTGCCCGTGGTGTTACATCGGCAAGCGCCGGTTTGAGCGCGCGGTTGCCTCCTTCGGTCATCCTGGCGACGTGACGATCACCTACCGGTCCTTCGAGCTCGACCCGGACGCGCCCGCGCAGCGCAGCGGAACCCAGGCCGAGCATCTGGCCCGCAAGTACGGCATGACGATCGCCCAGGCCGAACAGGCCAGCCAGCAGATGACCGAGCGCGCGGCCGCTGATGGCCTGGA
>JASHVM010000654.1:0-12550 GCA_030044595.1 Streptosporangiaceae bacterium | reverse complement strand
GAACAGGGGCAGGCCCGTGGCACCATCGACGATCGCGAAAAGGAACGGCCGGTCGACGACCACCGTGACCGGCGGAGGCGCCCGGAACGCGGCCGTCGGCCTGAACGTTATCCCGGTGGCCGCCGCCGCTTCCGTGCCCTGCTCGTCGACGTCGACGTACGCCTTGTGCACGACCGCGCCGATCCGCAGTCGCTCGGCCGCGGTTATGCCGCTGAAGTCAGCGTCTTGGGTAAAGGCCGCCGTCACGCCGAGCCGCCGAAGGGCCGGGACGAGATTGAAATCGATCTCCAGCCGGAACCGCGGCAGCGACAGCGTGACCTGATGCCGGGTCGCCCCCTTCAGCATGGCGCGCAGGCCGCCGGCGGCGATCGTCGGGCGCAGCGCCGCCAGCGGCCCGTCAGGCAGCACGACGGCCATCGCCAGGCTGCTGCCCCGGTAGGGCAGCACCACGGCCTGGTACCCGTCGCCGCTCAGGTAGGCCCGGGCCGCGGTGCCGTGCATCATGGGCACGGCCAGGCTCGGGCGGTCCGGGCCGTCGGGATAGAACGGCTCGTCGCGTGTCGCGTTTCCGGGAAATGGCTCGGCCCACGGCGCTTTCAGGTAGATCGCGCTGGTGAGCAGCAGCCTCGTCGCGGCGTCGACGGTGCGGGGCGGCAGCAGTCCGGTGATCTTCCCCTCGGTCTGATCCGCGATCACCCGGTTGATCTCCGCCCGTGCCGCCTCGGGTGCACCGGCGAAGTCGGCGTCGGCCACGGCGGCCGCCGCGGCATCATCTAGCTGCGCGGTGAAATCGGGAAGCAGCGGCAGCCCGGACTGCACCCACAACAGGTTGGGCGCCCGGAACGTCACCGACCCGCCCGCGGTCACGCTGCGGAGCACGGCCGACAGCGCCCGCCATCCCCCGGCCGCTGCCTCCGGCGTTCCATCCAGGTGCAAGGCGCTGGCCAGCTCCGCCGCCGTGGCACCGCGCGCCCCGTACAGCGCCATCCGCAGCGCGCTGGCCACGCTCGCCGGTGAGAAGACCGCGTCGGCTGAATTCTCGGCGAGCACCTGGTACAAGTCCGCGCCGAACGCGTCGTCCGCGGCCGCGACCACAGGCGCGGCGGCCGCCGGAGCTGGTTTGTCGCCCATTGATTCGTTCCTACCTCCCGCCCACCATCCGATCACACGCCGATCGGCGGCCGGTCCCCGGCCGGCCGCGACCGGCCGCGAAAACCGGGTGCGAGACCGGGTGCGGACCGTGAAACATGGCTGCATGGGCTGGTCGGTCACGGGGGCGGTTGACGAGTTCCTGGCCGAGGCCGGACCGTTCCTCCGCGCCGAGCCGGCGCGGAACACGGTGGTGCTGTCGGTGACGGAGAATCTCAGGGTCGGGGCGTCGGCCTGGCGTCCGCCCGACGCTAACGCGCCGGGGCCGTTGTTCGGCTGGTGGCAGCCGGGCTCCGGCCGAACCGCCGTTACCGGAGCGTTCATGCACACGCCGGGCTTCCCGGTCTTCCTCGCCTCCCTGAGCTGCCACGCGGCGTCCGAACTCGCCGAGGTGCTGGCCGAGGCGGGACGCCTGGTTCCGGGCGTCAACGCGGAAGCGCCGGCCGCCGAGGCGTTCGCGGCTTCCTGGCGGCGCCGGACCGGGCTGGCGGCCAGCGTTCAACTCCGAATGAGGCTGTACCGCCTCGGCGTGCTCCGTTGGCCCGATCCCGGACCGCGGGGGGCGCCGAGGGTCGCCGATGACCGGGACCGGGACCTGCTTACCGGCTGGTTCGACGCGTTCGCTATCGAGGCCGAAGGCAGTACTCCGCAGGACCGCACGGCCGCCGTCGATGAAAGGCTCAGCTACGGCGGCCTCACGGTCTGGGAGGCAGACGGCGCCCCCGTGTCGTTCGCCGGCTTCACCCGCGCGGTGGCCAACATGGTACGCATCGGTCCCGTCTACACGCCGCCGGCGCTGCGCGGCCGGGGCTACGCGGGCGGCGTGACCGCAGCGGTGAGCCAGGCCGCGCTGGACGCGGGCGCCACCGAGGTCGTGCTTTACACAGATCTCGCCAACCCCACGAGTAACGCGTTGTACGAGCGTCTTGGCTTCCGCCCGGTCGAGGACCGCGTGGTCCTGTCCTTTGCCTAAGATCGCCTGCCACTTCCAGGGCCGCCCCCCGTCCGCCACCAGCGGCGGGTTACGCTTCCCCGGTGAGCGGACTTGAAGACTTCGCGCGCCTGGTAGCCGGCGATCACGGCCTGTGCGTGGTGTCCACGTCGCGGCCGGATGGCACGATCCAGTCGTCGGTGGTGAACGCGGGTGTCCTGCCGCATCCCATCACCGGAGCCCAGGTGGTCGGCCTGGTCAGCCGGGGCGACGCCCACCGGCTGGCCAACCTCCGGGCGCGGCCGCGGGCCACGGTGGTCGTCCGGGCCGGCTGGCAGTGGGCGTCAGCCGAAGGCCCGGTCGAGCTAGCCGGACCCGATGACCCTTTGCCCGGGGTCGACGCCGAACGGCTGCGGCTGCTGTTGCGCGAGATCTTCACCGCGGCGGGCGGTACGCACGACGACTGGCCGACCTACGACCGGGTCATGGCCGACGAGCGCCGCGTCGCCGTCCTGCTGACGCCGGACCGGACCAGCCCCTCCGCCTAGACCACCAAGGACCGCGCCCGGCTAGCGACCCGGGGCGCCATGGCCGACGCTCGGCAATACTCACGCGCGCTGCACGTCCGCGCACCGATAGCATCGGGTAACCAGTTCTGTTCGACGCAAAGGAGTGCCCCGTGTCCAGCCCGCAGCTTCGCATCACCCTCGCCGGAAGCGAGCACGTGGTCGAGGCTGGCACCACGGCGGGCCAGGTCCTGGCCCCCGAGCCGGGCACTATCGCCGCGCGGGTCAACGGGGAGCCGCGCGACCTGACCTACCAGCTCGCCGACGGCGACGACGTCGAGCCGGTAGACATCGCCAGCGACGACGGCCGGTACATCGTGCGGCACTCCGCTGCGCACGTCATGGCCCAGGCCGTGCAGCAGCTGTTCCCGCAGGCCAAGCTCGGTATCGGGCCGCCGGTGGAGAACGGCTTCTACTACGACTTCGACGTCGACCGGCCGTTCAACCCTGAGGACCTGAAGGCGATCGAGGGCCGGATGCGCCAGATCATCAGGCAGGGCCAGCGGTTTTCCCGGCGGGTGGTGACCGACGAGCAGGCCGCCGAAGAGCTCGCCGACGAGCCGTACAAGCTGCAGCTCATCAGGCTCAAGGGCCACGGGTCTGGCTCGCTGGATTTTGAGCTGAGCGAGGGCGTGGAGGTCGGCGGCCCCGAACTGACCATCTACGACAACCTGGACCCAGGCACCGGCGAGCTGCGCTGGAAGGACCTGTGTCGCGGCCCGCACCTGCCCACCACCAGGAACATCCCCGCGTTCAAACTCATGCGCAGCGGAGGCGCCTACTGGCGCGGCAGCGAGCAGAACCCGCAGCTGCAGCGGATCTACGGCACCGCGTGGGAGTCCCGCGAACGCCAGGACGAGTACCTGAAGTTCCTGGAAGAGGCCGAAAAGCGCGACCATCGCAAGCTCGGCGCCGAGCTTGACCTGTTCTCGTTCCCGCCCGAGATCGGCAGCGGCCTGCCCGTGTTCCACCCCAAGGGCGGCCTGGTCAGAAAGATCCTGGAGGACTACTCGCGGCGCCGGCACGAAGAGGCCGGCTATGACTTCGTCAACACCCCGCACATCACCAAGTCGGAGCTGTTCGAGATCTCCGGGCACCTGGACTGGTTCGGCGAGAACATCTTCCCGCCCATGGACGTCGAGGGGGCCAAGTACTACCTCAAGCCCATGAACTGCCCCATGCACATCCTGATCTACCGGTCCCGCGGCCGGTCTTATCGGGAGCTGCCGCTGCCGCTGTTCGAGTTCGGCACCGTTTACCGGTACGAGAAATCCGGGGTGGTCCACGGCCTGACCCGGGTCCGCGGCCTGACCATGGATGACGCGCACATCTTCTGCACCAGGGAGCAGGCCGGCGCCGAGCTGAGGCGGTTGCTGACCTTCGTGCTCGACCTGCTGCGCGACTACGGCCTGGACGACTTCTACCTGGAGCTGTCGACCAGGGACGAGGAGAAGGAGAAGTTCGTCGGCAGCGACGAGGACTGGGAGCAGGCGACCGAGGAGCTGCAGCTGGCCGCCGAGGAATCGGGCCTGGAACTCGTGGCCGACCCCGGAGGAGCCGCGTTCTACGGGCCGAAGATCTCCGTGCAGGCCCGGGACGCGATCGGCCGGACCTGGCAGCTGTCCACCATCCAGGTCGACTACAACCTGCCCAAGCGGTTCGGGCTGGAGTACCAGGCCGCCGACGGCTCCCGGCAGCAGCCCATCATGATCCACCGGGCCCTGTTCGGGTCGATCGAGCGGTTCTTCGGCATCCTGGTCGAGCACTACGCGGGAGCGTTCCCGCCGTGGCTGGCGCCGGTTCAGGTCGTCGGCATCCCGATCGCCGACGCGCACGTGCCGTACCTGGACAGGGTCGCTGAGCTGCTCCGCGAACATGACATCCGGGTCGAGGTCGACTCGAGCGACGACCGGATGCAGAAGAAGATCAGGACCGCGCAGCGGCAGAAGGTGCCGTACATGCTGATCGCGGGCGACGAGGACGTGGCCAAGGAAGCGGTGTCGTTCCGCTACCGCGACGGGACCCAGAACAACGGCGTCCCCGTCGGCCAGGCCGTCGCGGAAATCGTCGCCGCCGTGCACGACCGCGTCCAGGTGTAACCCGTGCCCGACCCGGACCCGGGAACCCCTTCGCCCGAAGCCCCCCCCGACCCCGGGCAGCTGACCGAGGACCAGATTTTTGCTGGCGTCCCTGACTCGTTCGGGCGGCTCTGGACGCCGCACCGGATGGCCTACATCAAGGGAGAGGGCAAGCCATCCGGTCCCGAACAGGAGTGCCCGTTTGACCGTGCGCCGAAGCTGAGCGACGAGGACAGCCTGATCGTCGCCCGGGGCTCGCTGGTCTACGCGGTGCTCAACCTGTACCCGTACAACGCCGGCCACCTGCTGGTCGTCCCGTACCGGCACGTGGCCGACTACACCGAGCTGACCGTCCCGGAGACAGCCGAATTCGCCGAGTTCACCAAGCGCGCGGTCCGTGCCCTGCGCCAGGCGTCCGGCGCGCAGGGGTTCAACATCGGCATGAACCTCGGTTCCGTGGCCGGCGCCGGCATCGCCGCCCACCTGCATCAGCACGTCGTGCCCAGATGGGGCGGCGACACCAACTTCATGCCGGTGGTGGCCCGCACCCGCGTCCTGCCCCAGCTCCTGGCCGATACCCGCAAGCTCCTGGCCGAAGCCTGGCCCGCCGCCTAATCCGGCTTGGACTCCGCGGCTACCTTGGCGGCCAGGTGGGAGGGCAGCGGCTCGTGCCGCAGGTACTGCCGGGTGAAAGACCCCGTGCCGTGGGAGAGCGAGCGCAGGTCGATGGCGTACCGGGTGATCTCGAGCTCCGGGACCTCCGCTTTGACCACGGTTCGGCCGACGCCGACCGGCTCGGTGCCGAGCACCCGGCCGCGCCGCGAGGACATGTCGGACATCACCGCGCCCACGTAGTCGTCAGGTACGAGCACCGTCACCTCGTCGACCGGCTCGAGCAGCATGGGTTGCGCCTTGTCCACGGCGTCCTTCAGGGCCAGCCGCCCGGCCTTCTGGAACGCCATGTCCGAGGAGTCCACCGAGTGCGCCTTACCGTCGTACAGCGTGACCCGGAGCCCGGTCATCGGGTAGCCGGCCAGGACGCCCTGCTCCATCTGCCACCGGACGCCCTTTTCCACCGAGGGGATGAACTGGCGCGGCACCACCCCGCCGACGATCTTGTCGACGAACTCGAACCCGGCCGAATCCTCGAGCGGCTCCACCTCGATGTGGGCGATGCCGTACTCGCCGTGCCCGCCGGTCTGCTTGACGTTCCGGCCGAGGCCCCGGGCCTTGCCCGCGACCGTCTCCCTCAGCGGCACGCGCAGGTCGGCCGTCTCCACCGCCACGCCGTGGCGGTTAGCCAGCCGGTCCAGCAGCAGGTCGGCATGCGCCTCGCCCATGGTCCACAGCACAAGCTGCCTGGTCTCCGGGTTCATCTCCAGCCGCAGCGTCGGATCCTCCGCGACCAGCCGGGACAGTGCCTGAGACAGCTTGTCTTCGTCGGCCTTCGACTTGGCCACGATGGCGATCGGGAGCAGCGGCTCGGGCATGGACCACGGCTCCATCAGCAGCGGCTGGTCCTTGTCCGACAGCGTGTCGCCGGTTTCGGCGGTGGTGAGCTTGGCGACGGCGCAGATGTCTCCCGCCGGGCACTGCGTGACAGGTCGCTGCTGCTTGCCGAGCGGAGAAGTCAGCGCGCCGATACGCTCGTCATCGTCGTGGTCCTCGTGCCCGCGAGCGGACCGGCCGTGACCGGACACGTGCACCGACGCGTCCGGGCGCAGCGTGCCCGAGAACACGCGGACCAGGCTGATCCGGCCGACGTAGGGGTCGGACGTGGTCTTGATGACCTCCGCGAGCAGCGGGCCTTTGGGGTCAGCGGACAGCCCCGTGACGGGCTTGCCGTCCGGCGTGGTGACCGCGGGCAGTGGATGCTCGGCGGGCGAGGGGAAGGCCTCGGTCATCACCTCGAGCAGTTCCTCCGTGCCGATCCGGTGCGGCGCGGAGGCAACCAGCACCGGGTAGAAGCTGCCCTGCGCGACGGCCTTCTCCAGGTCCTCGATGAGCACCTTGGGATCGATCTCCTCCCCGGACAGGTACCTGTCCATCAGGCTCTCGTCTTCGCTTTCCTGGATGATCCCCTCGATCAGCTCGCTGCGCAGCTCCTCCATCCGGTCGGCGTCCTCATCCGAGGGCACGCCCTCGGTCCGGACGCCGTTCGAGTAGGTGTACAGCTTCTGGGACAGCAGGCCGATGAGCCCGCTCACTGGCTCGCCTACCGGCAGGTACAGGGGCGCCACCGCGTCGCCGAAGGCGTCGCGACACGCGGCCAGGGCCGCGTCGAAGTCGGCCCGCTGGTGGTCGATCTTGGTGATGACGACCGCGCGCGGCATGCCGACGGCGGCGCACTCCTCCCACAGCATCTTGGTCACGCCGTCGATCCCGTCGGTGGCCGAGACGGCGAAAAGCGCCGAGTCGGCCGCCCGCAGCCCGGCCCGAAGGTCCCCCGTAAAGTCGGCGTAGCCGGGCGTGTCGAGCAGGTTGACCTTGATGCCGTTGTGCACGATGGGCGCGAGCGTCAGGTTGACCGAACGCTGCTGCCTGATCTCCACCTCATCGAAGTCGCTGACCGTGGTGCCCTCTTCGATGCTGCCTTGCCGCTGGATGGTCCCTGTCGCGGCGAGCAGCGCCTCGACGAGGCTGGACTTCCCGGAACCGGAATGGCCGACCAGCACCACGTTCCGTACTTGGTCGGCCGCCGGTGCCCTGCCGGCGGCTCCTCCCGCCCCACTCGTTGTTGCTGGCAATGCCTTCGCCTCCTTGCGATCGCTGGTGCGCACGACCAGCCTTAACCCGCAGGCACCGTAACCACAACCCCCACGCAGAAAGTCTCCCTGGTTACCGGGAAGTGACGAAGGGGGCAAGGAGGCCTGGACGGGTGATTCCCTGTGGCCTCAGTGGTCATACCCGATCAGGGAGCGCTTGCCGCTGGCGCGGTAAGGAATCACCCGCCTGGGGACGGGCCGCTCCGGACGGGGGGTTTCGGGGGGTCGTTCCCCTGGGACAACGCAGTAGGATCGGACGGCCATGCTGAACGTGCTGCGGCCCGTCATGACGCGCCTGTTCACCCCGGTGGGCGCGATCCTCGCGCGCACCCCGATCACGCCGAACGCGATCACGATCATCGGCACGGTGGGGGTAGCCGGCGGCGCGCTCGGCTTGTTCCCCATCGGAGAGTTGTTTCCCGGCGCCCTCACCTGCACGATCTTCGTGCTCCTCGACATGCTGGACGGTGTGCTGGCCCGGATGAAGGGGACCAGCGGCCGCTGGGGGGCGTTCCTCGACTCGACCATGGACCGGATCGCCGACGCCGCCATCTTCAGCGGCCTGGTGGTGTGGTTCATGCTCGGCGGCCACGATCCGCTGCTCGCCGGAGTGTCGCTGTTCTGCCTGGTCATCGGCATGCTGGTGTCGTACGCGAAGGCCCGCGCGGAGGGTCTGGGGCTGCGCTGCGACGTCGGCCTGATAGAACGGCCCGAACGAATGCTCATATCCCTGGTCGCGGTCGGCGTTTCCGGCCTCGGCGTGCCGTACATTCTCAACGTGGGGCTCTGGGCGCTCGCGGCGGGAAGCGCCTTTACTTTTGGGCAGCGGGTGCGCGCGGTGCACCAGGCCGCGAAGGCGCCCGCGGAGCCGGGCGGCTAAGGAAGGTTCGGCGTGGCGGGAGAAGTGAGTTCGGCGGGATCCATGGGTCGTCGGCTCAGCGTGAGGCTGACGGGGTTGGCCTACCAGCTCGGCTGGAGGCTGATCTGCCGCGTCCCCGAATCGTGGGCGCACTGGGCGTTCACTACGGTGGCCGATATCGCGTGGCGGCGGCAGGGGCCGAGCGTGCAGGTGCTCGAGGCGAACCTGCACCGGGTACTGGCCTACTCTCAGGGCAGTCCCGACGTGGACGGCAAGGAACTGCGCACCCTGTCCCGGGCTACCCTGCGCTCCTACGCCAGGTACTGGCTGGAGGTGTTCCGGCTGCCAGCCATCCCTATCGAGCGGCTCGTGGCCGGGATGCATATCGCCCCCGAGGGGGAGGCTGAGCTCTTCGCGAACCTGAAGGCCGCCCGCGGCGCGGTCATCGCGCTGCCGCACATGGGCAACTTCGAGCAGGCCGGCGCCTGGGTAGTCGCCCGCGGGGCCGGCTCGTTCACCACCGTCATGGAGCGGCTCAAGCCGGAATCGCTATACGAGGCGTTCGTCCGGTTCCGCGAGGGCCTCGGGATGGAGGTCCTTCCGCTCACCGGAGGTCCCCATCCGTTCGGCGTACTCGCCCAGCGGCTCCGCGCGGGCAAGCTGGTATGCCTGGTCAGCGACCGTGACCTGACCGACAGCGGCGTGGAGGTCGAGCTCCTCGGCGAAAAGGCCCGGATCGCCGCTGGGCCTGCCGCCCTCGCGGTACAGACCGGCGCGGCGCTGATGCCGGCGGCAACGTGGTTTGAGGGAGATGAGTGGGCGGCGCACATCTACGAGGAGATCCCGGTCCCCGCCTCAGGGACCCGCGCCGAGAAGGTCGCGGAGATGAGCCAGCAGTTGGCGCGCGTCTTCTCGGACGCCATCGCCGAGCACCCGCAGGACTGGCACATGCTGCAGCGGGTCTTCACCGCCGACCTCGATCCCGCGCGGCTCGCGAAGCGGAACGGGCCAGGGAGGAACGGGCAAGGTCCATGAAGATCGGGATGGTCTGCCCGTACTCGTGGGACGTTCCCGGAGGCGTGCAGCAGCACATCAGGGACCTGGCCGAGGCGCTCATCGACGAGCGCCACGAAGTCTCGGTGATCTCCCCGGCCGATGACGACACGCCGTTGCCGCCGTATGTCGTCGGGGCGGGCCGCGCGGTGCCCGTTCCGTACAACGGGTCGGTAGCCCGGCTGTCGTTCGGCTTCTTGTCGGCGAGCCGGGTCAGGCGCTGGGTGAAGGAGGGCGGGTTCGACGTGCTGCACGTGCACGAACCCGCCGTCCCCAGCCTGTCACTGCTGGCCTGCTGGGTGGCCTCCGGTCCGATCGTCGCCACCGTGCACACCGCGATACCGCGTTCCCGGGTGCTGGTGGTCACCTACCCGGTACTGCGCACCGCGCTGGAGAAGATCAACGGCCGGATCGCGGTCTCCGAGGCGGCCCGTACCACGCTGGTCGAGCACATCGGCGGCGACGCGGTGGTCATCCCGAACGGCGTGGCCACCCGCCGTTACCTCAAGGCGGAACCGCTGCCCGGCTGGCCCGGACCTGGCGGCGCCATCGGCTTCCTCGGCCGGCTGGACGAGCCGCGCAAGGGCCTGGCGGTGCTGCTCAAGGCGTTCGGGACGCTCGGCCGGGACCGGCCCGCGCTGCGGCTACTCGTGGCCGGCCCGGCCGGGGACGCCGAGGAGGTGCTGTACCGTGTCCCGGCTGACCTGCGCGACCGGGTCGTGCTGCTCGGCCAGGTCAGCGAGGAAGACAAGGTCCGCGTCCTGCACTCGGTCGACGTGTTCTGCTCGCCTAATACCGGCGGCGAGTCGTTCGGCATCGTGACCGCCGAGGCGATGGCGGCCGGCGTGCCGGTCGTGGCCAGCGACATCGACGCGTTCCAGCAGGTGCTGCACGGCGGCGAGGCGGGGGAGCTGTTCGCGACGGGGGACGCCGCCGACCTGGCCCGGGTGGCCGGGCGGCTGCTCGATGACCCGATGCGGCGCGCCGAGCTGTCCGCCGCCGCGCTGGCCGCGGTCGCCAAGTACGACTGGTCGGTCGTCGCCCGCGACGTGCTCAGCGTCTACGAGACGGTGGTGCTCGGCCGAACCCGGGTCGCGGTCGCCCCGGACAGCCCCGGATACCCGTAACCAAGGCAGGCGGCGTGATTATCGACCTCGTCCTCCTGATCGTGGCGGCGCTGTTCGTCGGGGTGTACGTGTCCTGGCGGGCCGGGCGGATCGACCGGCTGCATGCGCGCGTGGACATGGCGCGTGCCGCCCTGGACGCGACCCTGCTGCGGCGCAGTTCCGTGGCTCTGGAGCTGGCGACTTCCGGGCTCCTCGACCCGGCCACCAGCCTGCTGCTGGCCGGCGCCGTGCACGGCACGCGTCCGGGGGCAGGGGACCCGGGAAGCCCCCGGGCGAGCCGGGGGCCAGGGGGTACGGGGGGCGGGGAGCCTCCCATGAGCGCGGGGGGTCTGGGGGGTGTCGTCTCCCCCGAGGGGAAACCGCGGGACCTGGCCGAGAGCGACCTGACCCGGGCGCTGCGGGCCGCGTTCAGCCAGCCGGACTTCCGGTCGTCGCTGAGCGGCAAGGACGGCGCCGACGAGCTGCTCACCGAGGTCGAGGCCGCCTCGCACCAGGTATTCCTGGCCCGCAAGTTCTACAACGACCTGGTGGCCGTGACCAGGGACGCCAGGCACCGCCCGCTCGCACGGCTGCTGCGGCTGTCCGGCAAGGCCGAGGCGCCGGTCTTCTTCGAGATGGACGATTCCCTCATCGCGGATAATAGCGGCACCAGCCTGGTCCGCCCGGTCAGCTGACCGTTCCCGCCCGGGCCACCCGCTGGCTAGCTGGCCATACGATGGTGAGCAGAGCACAGCAGTCACGATTGATCAAGCGAGGTTCCGAGTGTCCACTGTCAGTACCGGCCAGGGGGGACGAACCCCCCAGAACCTCCAGCCAGGGCATGAGCCGGCCAAGGGTACCGCACAGGTTAAGCGCGGTATGGCGGAGATGCTCAAGGGCGGCGTGATCATGGACGTGGTCACGCCCGACCAGGCCAAGATCGCCGAGGACGCTGGTGCGGTCGCCGTGATGGCGCTCGAGCGCGTGCCCGCCGACATCCGTGCCCAAGGCGGCGTGGCCCGGATGAGCGATCCCGACATGATCGACGGCATCATCGCGGCGGTATCCATCCCGGTCATGGCCAAATGCCGGATCGGGCACTTCGCCGAGGCGCAGGTGCTGCAGGCGATCGGGGTCGACTACGTCGACGAATCCGAGGTGCTCACCCCGGCGGACGAGGCGCATCACGTCGACAAGTGGAAGTTCACGGTGCCGTTCGTGTGCGGTGCCACCAACCTGGGCGAGGCGCTGCGGCGGATCGCCGAGGGCGCGGCCATGATCCGCTCCAAGGGCGAGGCCGGGACCGGCAACGTGGTCGAGGCGACCAGGCACATGCGGTCCATCCGGTCGGAGATAGCGCGGCTGTCCGGCTTGCCGGACGAGGAACTGTTCAGCGCGGCCAAGGACCTCGGCGCGCCGTACGAGCTGGTCGCCGAGGTGGCGCAGGCGCGCAGGCTGCCGGTCGTGCTGTTCACCGCGGGCGGCATCGCGACCCCCGCCGACGCCGCGCTGATGATGCAGCTCGGCGCGGAGGGCGTGTTCGTGGGCTCGGGGATCTTCAAGTCCGGCGACCCCGCCAAGCGCGCGGCCGCGATCGTGAAGGCCACCACCTTCCACGACGACCCGGACGTGGTGGCCAAGGTCTCCCGGGGTCTCGGCGAGGCCATGGTCGGCATCAACCTGGACTCCCTGCCCCCCGACCAGCACTACGCCGGCCGCGGCTGGTAACCTGCTCGCGCGCGTGATCGCGGACGCAAACCCCCGGGGACTTGGCCCTGGCCGGCTCCGGGAAGGGGTACGTTGCGCCAGCGATACCCTCAGGTGGGGCACGTTGCGCCAACGAGCCCCTTCCCGCTCACCGTGACCATCACGGAACACGGCCAGAACCGCGGATTTAAGGGGTAAGTGTCCACGGTAATGCGCCGACATCCGCCGATGTCCGAAATATCCGGTTTACCGGAGCCGTGCGGGCCAGCGCGGGAACACCTGCGGGAAGATAGGCACCTGGCTCGGCGTTTTACTGGGTACCCCAGAGAGGCTCGA
>JASHVM010000653.1:0-6688 GCA_030044595.1 Streptosporangiaceae bacterium | reverse complement strand
GCCTGGGTGGTGACGTCGAGCGCGGTCGTCGCCTCGTCGGCGATGAGCAGCTTCGGGCGGCAGGCCAGCGCGATGGCGATCATGACGCGCTGTCGCATGCCGCCGGAGAGCTGGTGCGGGTACTCACTGAAGCGCCGCTCGGGCAGCGGCATGCGTACCAGGCGCAGCAGCGCGACAGCCTGCTCGCGGGCCTCCTGGCGGTCAGCTTGCCGGTGCACCCGGATGGCCTCGGTGATCTGGGCTCCGACCCGCATCGTGGGGTTCAGCGACCTGGCCGGGTCCTGGAACACCATCGCGACGTTCGAGCCGCGGTGCCTGCGCATCTGCTCGTCGGACAGCCCGATCAGCTGGATGCCCTGGAACCGGGCCGAGCCGGTGACGACCGCGCTGGGCGGCAGCAGCCCCATGACCGCTCGGCAGCTGACGGTCTTCCCGGACCCGGACTCACCGACCACGGCGAGCGTCTGCCCGGCGAAGACCGAGTAGCTCACCCCGGCCACAGCGTGCAGCTCGCGCCCGCGGCCCAGGCTGAACGTGACGCGCAGGTCGTCGACCTCGAGCAGTGCCCCCGGGGCCTCGGTCACCGAACGCCCCACCGTTCCCTGAGGGCGTCGCCGAGCAGGTTCAGCGAGACCACCGTGGCGAACAGGAACGCGCTGGGGATGAGCACGAGATCCGGCGACGCCGACATGGTCTGCTGCCCCTGCGCGATCATGCTGCCCCAGCTCGCCTCCGGCAGCGGGATGCCGAGGCCGAGGAAGCTGAGCGCGCCCTCCAGGATCATCACCACGCCGACGCCGAGCAGGCTGAACGTCAGCAGCTGGGGCATTATGTTGGGGACGATGTGGCGCAGGACGATCCGCGGCCCCCTGGTCCCGGAGAGCCTGGCCGCCAGCATGAAGGTCTGCCCGCGCAGCGCCAGCGTGGAGCTCCGCGCGATCCGGCCGAAGGCCGGGATGCTGAAGATGGCGAGCGCCCAGATGACGTGCGTCTCGCTCGGGCCCAGGCCCTCGGCGATGGCGAGCGCGAGCACCAGGGCGGGAAACGCGATCAGCACGTCGAGCAGCCGCATCACGCTGCCGTCGAGGAATCCGCCCCAGTACCCGGCGGCCACGCCGAGCAGGCCGCCGATCACCAGGCCGATCGCGGTGACGGCGAACCCGACCTCGAACGAGACCCTGCCCCCGTACAGGATGCGGGAGAAGATGTCGTTGCCCACCGGGTCGGTTCCGAAGATGTGGCCGGGCGACAGCGGCGGCAGGCCCGCGTTCAGGACGCTCCCGCCCACCGGCGGCGGCACCGGATAGACCAGCGGCCAGAAGAAGCACGCGCAGAACAGCACGATGAGGAACCCGGCGGGCAGCCAGATCCGCAGCGTGTCCCTCCGTCTCCTGCCCCTGGCCCGCGCCCGGGCCCGGGCCGGCGCCCGCGCAGCGGTCGGCGTCAGCAGCTCAGGCAGCGGCGCGCTCATACCGGATCCTCGGGTCAAGGGCCATGTACAGCAGGTCGGCGAGCAGGTTGGCCACCACGACCACCACGGCGAAGACCAGGACGATGCCCTCGACGACCGGCACGTCGTGGTCGTTGATCGACTCGATCAAGATCGCGCCCACTCCGGGTAGCGAGAAGATCGGCTCGATAATGGCCACCGCTCCGACCAGCGCGCCGAGGTTGAGCGCGACCAGCGTGATGAGGCCGAACAGCGAGTTCCGCAGGGCGTGCCGCACCAGGATCCGCCAGGGCGGCACGCCCTTGGCCCGCGCGGTCACGATGTAGTCCTCGCGCTGCATCTGCTCGACCATGTCCGCGCGCAGCAGCCGGGTGTAGACGGCGAACAGCGGGAAGCCGATGGCGGCGGCCGGCAGCGTCAGCGACTTGATGTTCTCGACCGGGCTCGCGCTGAACGAGGTGTAACCGATGGCCGGGAACCACTGGATCTTGACCGCGAAGACGTAGACGAGCACGAGGGCGAGCACGTAGGGCGCGACGGACAGGCCCAGCATGCTGATCACCATGCTGAACCGGTCCGCGATGCCGTTCGGCTTGCGGGCTGCGAGCACCGCGAGCGCGACGGCGAGCACGATCGAGACGACGAAGGCGTAGAGCAGGAGCTCCACGGTGACCGGCAGCCGCGCGCCCAGGATCGTGGTCACGTTCTCGCCGTTGGTCAGCGACGTGCCGAGGTTGCCGTGCAGAACGCCGCCGAGCCAGATGCCGTAGCGCACCCAGAACGGCTCGTTCAGGTGCAGCTGGATGGTCAGCTGGTGGATCTCGGCGGGCGTCGCGTTGGCCCCGAGCAGCAACTGGGCCGTGTCGCCGGGCAACAGGTTCATGACGACGTAAGTCAGGAACGTCACGCCCCACAGCACGAAGATCGCGGCGAGCACCCGGTTGCCCGCCAGCCGGAGCCCCGGCGAGCCGAGAACCCGGCGCGCGAGCGGGTCTCGCGCGCCGGGCTCGGCCTGTGCCGTGGTCTCTTCTGCTACCGCCACAATGTTGTGTCTTCCCGTCGTCAGCTGGTGTAGGCCACGTCCTCCCACAGAATTGCCGGCTGGACGACGACGGTGGGCAACGGCGTGGTCAGGCCGGGGCCGACCACGTTCTTGACCATGACGTTGGCGGGAGCGTAGGCGAAGTAGAACGGGCCGTCGTAGTTCTTGGCGATGTACTCGGCGGCCTGATCGTACAGCGAGCACCGCTGGCTCAGGCTGGTGACCGCCTGGGCCTGGTTGAGCAGGTTGTTCAGCGTCGTGCTGTGCACTCCGCTGAACGGCGAGGTCGACTCGAACCTGAATCCCACGCCGACCCCGGCGGCCGGATCGTAGGCGCCCGCGGTCTGCACCATCGACTGCCACTTGCCCGAGGTGAACTGCGCGATCAGCGAGGCCAGCGGGTAGTCGGCGATCGTGGCGTGGATCCCGGCGGCCGCCCACTCGGTCTGCAGCGCCTCCGTGGTCTCCTCCGCCACCAGGTTCTGGATCGTACCCAGCTTGATCGTGACCTTGCTGAGACCGCTCTGCTGCGCGAGCGTCTTGGCCAGGGACAGGTCGTAGCCCTGGTAACCCGGGACCGTCGGCTCGTTGCAGATCCCGCCCGGCCCGGTGAACCCCTGGGCGATCGGGTAGGCGTTGGCGAAGATGTGCGACAGGATCGGCTGGATGTTGGTCGCCGCGTAGATGGCCTCCCGGGCCTTGGCGTTGTTGAACGGCGCCGTCAGCGTGTTGAGCTGCAGGTCGTACACGGTAGAGGGCGACTGGTTCACCACGTTGAAGTGCGACGCCGCCTCCTTTATCAGCGACGGGGTGGACATGCCCTCGTAGACCTGGCCCTCCCCGGCGAGCATGGCCTCATACGCCGCCTCGTCGCCGCCGACCGACTTGAAGATGAGCGTGTTCAGGTACGGGCGGCCCGACTGCCAGTAGTTGGGGTTCTTCTTCAGCACCAGCTCCGAGCTGAGCGTGTCGCTGACCACCTCGAACGGGCCCGCGCCGACCGGCTTGACCGCGAACGCCTTCTCGCCCATCTTCTGCACCGCGGTCGGCGACGCGATCCAGTTCGCGGTCGAGTCGAAGATCTGGTCGATGAGCGCGCCGTCCGGCAGGCTGAGGTTGATCGCCACCGAATACGGGGTCGGTGCGGTGACCGAGGTGACCGGCCACGTCGGCTTGCACGTGCACGTCGACTTCAGGTCACGCTCGATGTTCCACACGACCGCGGACGCGTTGAACGGCGTGCCGTCGGTGAACTTAACGCCCTGGCGCAAGGTGATCGTCATCGTCTTGGCGCCGTTGGAGTAGGCGTAGCTGGTAGCCAGGTCGGGGATGATCGCGCCCTTCGGCCCGAGTTCGAACAGAGAGCCGTAGATGGCGTTCATCTGGCTCTGGGTGGCGGCGCCGTTGATGTTCGTCGCCGGGTCCAGGCCGGCTGGCCAGTCACCGGAGTACCCGGTCCACTCAAAAACCGTGAGCGACCCGCCGGCCTTCGGCGCGCCGCTCGCTTGCGTGCTGGTGCTTGTAGTGCTGCTACTGCTGCTACTGCAGGCCGCCATGGCGAGCGCTAGCAGCACGGCCGTGCCCCCGAGACCGAATCTTCGTACCGTCTTTCGCCCCGTAGAGGCAGTCCTCATAGAGCATTCACCCACTTGATATCCAGGCACCTTCGCGAAAGTGCATGACAAAAGATAAGTTGAGTGTCTAATAATTTGTCTTGGATATTAGAATCCGCCCGGTGACGCTGCAAGGGTCGGTTACGAGAGGGATGGCGCAGGATCCCGGTCTTGTACCGGCACTTGCCCGCGCACGCGCCAGCCTTGTGCCACTCCACAAGGCTCAGGCCGCAGGACTCGCGCGTCTAGGCAGCCGGCCGGAGCGGGCTGACCGGCAGCGGCGAGCAGGTCGTCCGGCTGAGAGCGGGGCTTAGTCGCCCCAGACGTCGCGGGCGGTCTCGACGATGAGGCGGAGCTTGGCCACCTGCTCGTCGTAGGTCAGGGCGTTGCCCTCGACGGTGGAGGAGAAGCCGCACTGCCCGGACAGGCAGATCTGGTCCAGGGGGACGTGCTTGGCGGCTTCGTCCAGGCGGCGCTTGAGGTCGTCCTTGGATTCCAGCTCGGGACGTTTGGTGGTGACCAGGCCGAGGACGACCATCTTGCCCGGGGGGACGAAGCGCAGCGGCTCGAAGCCGCCCGAGCGCTCGTCGTCGTACTCCAGGAAGAACCCGTCCACGTCCAGTTCGGAGAACAGGGCCTCGGCCACGAAGTCGTACCCGCCCGAGGCGACCCAGGAGGAGCGGAAGTTGCCGCGGCACATGTGCGTGGTGATGGCCATGCCGGCGGGCTTGTCCTTGACCGCCGCGTTGATCTGCTTGATGTAGCGCAGGTGCATGTGCTCGGCGTCCTCGCCGCGCTCGGCGATCTCCGCGCGTTGGGCGGGATCGTTGAGGTAGGCCAGGCTGGTGTCGTCAAACTGCAGGTAGGTGCAGCCCAGCGCGGCGAGCCGCTGTACCTCGTCGGCGTAGGCGGCGGCCAGGTCGGCCCAGAAGCCTTCGATGTCGGGGTAGATCGCCGGGTCGAGCATGGCCGGGCCGCCGCGGTAGTGGACCATGTTCGGCGACGGGACGGTCAGCTTGGGCACAGCCGTGGTGACGTGGTCCCGCAGGAACGTGAACGCGTCCGCGAAGATCGTGTCGTCGATGCGGATCTTGCCGTCGACCTGGATCGACGCCGGGGTGAACTCGATGTCCCCGGCCGCGTTGTGGAACTTCACGGCCAGGTGGCCCGGCGCCTTGGAGACGCCGCCGAGCGCGTAGATGAAGTCCATGTGCCAGGAAGCTCGGCGGAACTCGCCGTCGGTGGCGGACTGCAGGCCGACCTCCTCCTGCATCCGGATCGCGGCCGGGATCTCCTGGTCCTCGACCGCGTGCAGGTCCGCCGCCGAGATCCGGCCGGCCGCGAAGTCCTCGCGCGCCTGCAGCAGCCGCGGGGGGCGCAGCAGGCTGCCGACGTGATCGGCGCGGAACGGAGGGCTGGTCCTGCGGGCCATGGCTACCTCTCGGGGGTGGAGGGTGAGGGGCGGGTGGACGTTGAGGGATAGGTCAGGTCGATGGCGTCCTCGGGCACGCCGAGCGCCTGGCCGAGGATACCGCGCATCAGGTCCTTCGGGACCAGGCAGTCGGCGCACGCCTCCGGCGTGGCGGTGATCGTGACCCGGACGCGGTCCCCGGACGCGGCGATCTCCAGGTGGTAGCCGTCAGTGGCGAGACTCGACTTAAGAGCCATGGCCCGTTCGGAATAGTTCATGAAACGACCTCGGCGGGCCGTTCGACGGCGGCGGGAAGCGGCTCGACCGGGGTCGCCGTGCCTGACCACTCACCGAAGATGCGGACCACCATCGAGATCGCCGCGTTCCGCGCGCCGGCCACGACGAGGGGGACGTGCCGCGGCGACGGGAGGATGCGGCTGAAGGTGTCGTCGGCGCTCTGGTCGGGGTCGGCGAAGCGGGCGATGCCGCGCAGGCCGTTCTTTCCCGCCCGGCGCAGGTCGGCGCCGGTGCGGCCGCAGTGCTCGATCAGCCAGGCCTGGACGTCGGCCTTGGCGTAGCCGGCGTCCGCGAGCATCTGCGCGTGCTCGGGGCAGAAGACCAGGCCGGCCGAGGTGTCGCGGAAGATCAGCGAGCCGGTGCGGGAGATCGTGTCGGCGACGTCCCACAGCACCTGCTCCGGATCCGGGGTGTGCCGGTTGTCGACGAACTCGCAGGTGCGCAGCAGCGTCGCGGACACCGCGCTGGTCCCGGCGGGCTGCCCGCCGTCGGTCGCGAACGGCGGCCAGGGGGATTCCTCCTCGTTCTCGGCCAGGCAGATCGACCACCGGCCGGGCAGGCCCTGGGTGGCCTGCTCGAGCACGTGCGGGCGGATGCCGAAGGCGTTGCGGACGATGAGGCCGACGGCGCGGGGAATGGTGGCGTTCGGGCGGAAGCCGGGGCCGAACGCGCCGCCCGCGGTGTTGAACCCGAGCTCGTGCCGGACCGGGCCGTTGACCACGATCAACGGCGCGGGTCCGCTGGTGGACTGCCAGCCGCCGCCGCGGGCGGCGCGCTCGCGCATCAGCGCGTCGAACGCGGCCAGCACCACGGGGAAGTACTCCGGCAGGCAGCCCGCCATCGCCGCGTTGACGGCGGCCAGGTAGACCGTGCAG
>JASHVM010000652.1:0-3079 GCA_030044595.1 Streptosporangiaceae bacterium | reverse complement strand
CGGATGCCCCGCTTGTGCGCCTCGTCGACCAGCGTGACGAAGTCTCCGATGTTCCCGTACTCGGGCAGGACGATCAGGTAGTCGGAGATGTCGTAGCCGCCGTCGCGCAGCGGGGACTGGTAGATGGGCAGCAGCCAGATGCAGTCGATGCCGAGCCATTCCAGGTAATCCAGCTTGGACATCAGCCCGCGCAGGTCGCCGCTGCCATCACCGGTCGAGTCCTGGAAACCGCGGACGAGTACTTCGTAGAACACCGCGCGCTTGTACCACTCTGGGTCCCGTGGCTGGTCGAACGAGAACGGGTCAGCTATCGCGTCGTGGTGTTCGGTCACGGCATGATCTCCTGGGTCTTACTGGTTCGTGCTGTGCGAGTCGGGTCTTACAGGCCGGGCGTCACGCTGAAAATATGGGCAGGCTGCGTAGCCGGGTCGAGCCGGACGTAGTTGGCCTCCCCCCACTGGTAGGACTCGCCGGTCAGCTCGTCCGTGACGGTGAACTCACGGTCCACGCCAAGGGCGGGCATATCCAGCCACACGGTCGCCTCCCTGGTGCGGTACGGGTCCAGGTTCACGATCACCAGGACGATATCGCTGCCCAGGGCTCCCGACCTTCCCGGAATCCTATCCGCCCGCTTGGAAAAGCACATCAGTTCGGGCTGGTCAACGACGTGAAAGCGTAGATTGCGCAGCCAGTGCAGGGCCGGGTGGGACCTCCTGATCCGGTTGAGATCGGTGATGTAGTCGGCGATGCCGACGCCGTGGGCGGCCGCCGCCGCCCAGTCGCGCGGCCGGTACTGGTATTTCTCCGAATCCATGTACTCCTCGCTGCCCGGCCTGACCGGCACGTTCTCGCACAGCTCGTACCCGGAGTAAATCCCCCACGTCGGGGACAGCATGGCCGCCAGCACGGCCCGGATCTTGAACGCGGGAACCCCGCCGTGCTGCAGGTACTCGGTCAGGATGTCCGGGGTGTTGGCGAAGAAGTTGGGCCGCATGTAGGGCGCCGTCTCGCCCGACAGCTCGCGCAGGTACGCGGTCAGCTCCCAGACGCCGTTCCGCCAGGTGAAGTACGTATAGGACTGGTGGAAGCCGATCTGCGCCAGAGCGCGCATCATGGCCGGGCGGGTGAACGCCTCGGCCAGGAACAGCACGTCGGGATCGCTGCGGCGGACCTCGGCGAGCAGCCGCTCCCAGAACCGCAGCGGCTTGGTGTGCGGGTTGTCGACGCGGAAGATCCTGACGCCGTGACTCATCCATAGCCGGACGATCCGCAGCACCTCCGCGTAGATGCCCTCCGGGTCGTTGTCGAAGTTCAGCGGGTAGATGTCCTGGTACTTCTTCGGCGGGTTCTCGGCGTAGGCGACCGAGCCGTCCGCCCGGGTGGTGAACCACTCCGGATGCTCCTTCACCCACGGGTGATCGGGTGAGGCCTGCAGGGCGAGGTCGAGCGCGATTTCCATGCCGAGCTCACGGGTCCGGGCCACGAACGCGTCGAAGTCGTCAAACGTGCCCAGGTCCGGGTGGATCGCGTCGTGGCCGCCGTCGGGGGACCCGATCGCCCACGGCGAGCCGGGATCGCCGTCCGCGGGGATCAGCGTATTGTTCCTGCCCTTCCGGAACGTGGTGCCGATCGGGTGCACCGGCGGCAGGTACACCACGTCGAAGTCCATGGCCGCGATCGCGTCCAGCCGCCTGGCGGCGGTGCGCAGCGTGCCCGACACCGGCAGCGTGCGGCCGGTCGGGTCGACCCGGGCTCCTTCGGAACGCGGGAAGAACTCATACCACGCCCCGTACAGCGCCCGCTCCCTGTCCACCTGGACGGTCAGCACCCCGGACCGGGTCACGAGGTCGCGCAGCGGCCACTCCGCCAAGATGGCGTCGACGGCGGGATCCTCGACCGGCGCCAGCCGCTGCCACGGCGACAGGCCGCGGTCCCGCATCCGCGCGACCAGCGCGCTCAGCAGCGCGCGCGCCGCGGCCGGGCGGCTCGCGCCGGCCGTCTGAGGGATCTTGCGCGCGGCCCGCTCGAACAGCAGGGCGCCCTCCGCGAGCATCAGCTCCACGTCCTGGCCGGCCCGTATCTTGATCGCCGCGTCGTGAGCCCAGCTCGCGATCGGGTCGGCCCAGGCCTCCACGTGGAAGCGCCACAGTCCCTCGTGGGTCACGGTCACGTCCGCGCCGTAGCGGTCTGAGCCGGGTGCGAGCAAGCGCATCGGCGTGATCCGGGGGAAGGGTGCTGGCCCGGGGGGAACGAACCCTATTTCCCCCCGGGATCCGGCCGCGTCCGGGGGGGAACCGTTGCCCCCGGGCCCCCGCGGCCCCGGGGCGTCCCGCAGCACCACGCCGACGCCGATGGTGCCGTGCCCCTCGCGGAAGACCGTGGCGCTGACCTCGAAGGTCTCGCCCGGCACCGCCTTCGCGGGGCGGCGTCCGCACTCCACCGCCGGCTGCACGTCAAGGATCGGTATTCGTCCAATCACGCCAGCTACGCTACCGATCATGGCGCCTGTCAGGCCAGGGCGGGTTCTGGTTCGGCCCGCGCAGCGCCGCCGACGCTGGCGGGAACCGGGCCGCAGGAGTATCACCACTGTTCGTTCGGGATAATAGGAATTTATTTTCCTCTCATTCGCCATCATGTGGTGGAACGTTCTGGGCGGACCGTTCGGCAGCGCGGGCGCGAACCTACTATGGTCTGCCCGTGAGAGCGATTCGCCGATTCACCGTCCGCATCACCTTGCCCGAGCCGCTGGCCCCGCTGCTCGGCCTGATGCTGAACCTCCGCTGGTCCTGGCACGCCCCGACCGCCGACCTGTTCGCGTCGATCGACCCCGCCGCCTGGGAGGCGTCGGGACGCGAGCCGGTCGCGATGCTCAGCGCCCTGCCGTCGGACCGCCTCGCCGCCCTGGCGGCCGACGCGGAATTCCTCGGCAGGCTCGCCGAGGCCGAGCAGGACCTGCGCGAGTACATGCTGGGCCCGCGCTGGTACGCGGAGGCCGGCCTAGCGGGCGCCGCGCCGAAGGCGATCGCTTACTTCTCCCCCGAGTACGGCATCACCGCCGCGCTGCCGCAGTATTCGGGCG
>JASHVM010000651.1:0-2999 GCA_030044595.1 Streptosporangiaceae bacterium | reverse complement strand
CAGGGCCTATGAACCCGGAGGACAACCGGCGGCTCAGCGTCTATCCGCACGTTGAGGTTGAACCCACCGCCGATGTCTGCCCATCCGGCCCCTCGCGCGACGCGGTCGATCAGGGCCGAGACGGCCGGGTCATCTGGGCTGGCTCTAGGTCCGAACCAGCGCGGCAAGGGAGGGGGAGAGGTCGAAGCTTCGATTCCCGTCATGGCAATGGCCCACCAGCGCGCCCGAGGAAGGGTCCGCCTGGCGCTATGAAACCTTGCTCGTCCATCAGGAAACTCAACCGGTTGGTGGCCCGTCTCAATGAATGATGGTCGCTTCCCCGCATGCCAAGGATCGCACTTGTCCACCTGGTCCGCGCCGTAGCCTGCTCGCCCCCGTCTTCCTCACTGGCGACAGATCCTTGCGAGTGGGTGCCGGGTCTAGGCTGGCGAAGCCATCGCGAAGCGACGCCCGAAGGGCGGCCTAGACGCTGTGCCTGCGAGCTGGACAATGGAAGCCGAGGAAGATGGCCCCGCGCACTAGCCCTGTCTGCGCTGTGGATGAGCTGGATTGATCTGAAGCAGCCGACCAGCGCGGCGCGCCCGTCGCCGGGCGGGCGCTCTAGCGCAGAGCCCGGTGACGGAGCGTGCCAGCGGCGCCGTGAGGCGCCGCGCTTGTTGCTCATCGCCTCCGGCGCCTCAGACGTGCAGGTAGCTCATCAGATGGGGCACAGCAAGATCGAGACGACCAAGAACATCAACGGTCACCTGTTCGCCCAGCACCGCGCGCTCATCCTGGATGCCATGAACCAGGCGGTCAGCCGACTGTACGCCTACGAAACCGAGGCGCCGGGGGAGGGCGACAGAGACGATGCAGCTGTCTGACACGCCGCGCACGGAGGCTTCCGGCCCTAGGGGTCGTAGGGCTGACCACCTGTTGCTTCTAGGGCTAAATCGCTGTGACCTGGTGGGCCGTACTGGATTTGAACCAGTGACCTCTTCCGTGTCAGGGAAGCGCTCTCCCACTGAGCTAACGGCCCGATACCTCGCCGAGATGCTACCAGAGGCGAACCGTGGCTCCTACAGCTTCTTCGCGGGCTAGCCGCACGCCGGCGACATCTTCGCCTGCACCCCTGGGGTGACCGGCCGCCCGCGGTTCCTGTTCGATGCCTGATCGGTTCGGGCCCGACGGGCGGATGCTGGGTGCGTTCGGGCCCGACGGCCCGGCCCTGGGTACGATCGCGTCTTGTGGAACCTCACTTTGTGCCTCCGTCGCTAGCGACGCTCCTAGACCGCTACCAGCCTGAGGGCACCGTCGAGACCGCCGACATGCTGCGGGTGCGAGCACTTGCCGAGGCCGCCGACGACCCGTGGCGGCGCGATCTCCCGCTGCACGTTACCGCGTCGGCGCTGATCATGCACCCGGCGAGCGCCAGGGTGCTGCTGCGCTGGCACCAGCGGCAGCAGGCCTGGCTGCAGGTGGGCGGGCATGGCGACCCGGGGGAGAGCGACCCGCTCGCCATCGCCCGGCGGGAAGCGGGGGAGGAGACGGGGCTGGCGGACTTGGCGCCGTGGCCGGATGCCGAGATCCGGCACGTGGTCATCGTCGGCGTCCCCGCAGGCAACGGCGAGCCAGCGCATGAGCACGCCGATATCAGGTTCTTCATGGCGACCCAGGCCCCGGGTGCGGCCCGCGCTGAGAACGAGAACGCCCCGCTGCGCTGGCTGTCCCTCGCCGCGGCGCACGACGTCACAGCCGAGGCCAACCTCAGGGAAACCCTGGTCCGCATGGAGCGGCTGCTGACGTTAGTTCCGGCCCTGAACTCTAGCGGTCGGCGGCGTCCCCGCCGCTCTGCGCGCCGAGCCAGGCCGCGGACCGCGCTGGTGACGCCCGGGAAAGCCAGGCGTCCTGGACTACCTCGGCCAGCTCCTGCACGCTGAGCTCGCCGATCCGGCTGCCCCGCACCAGCACCGACGGGTGGCCGTCAAAGTGCGACGTGGTAAAGAACGGCGACGCCGGATCTTGGACCAGTGCCTGCTTGTCGGATTCTGACGGGACCCAGAACATGATCACGTCCGCGTACCGCTCGCCGGTGCCCGGATCGGCAGCGTCGGGGCGAGGGGTGCGGAAGAAGATGAACGACTTGCCGCCCACCTGGTAGACCGGGTTGCCGCGCGATCCGTGCACGACCGCGACGTGAGGCATGCGCGTGGCCAGGTCGTGCACGTCCCCGACCCGCGCCCGGCGCGACTTTGCCGCCATGACAGCAGCCTAGGCTGATCCTGGGATGCAGCCGTGGATATGGCGGCCGCGCTGGCGCGCTGGTGAACGGACAGGCCCGGAGGGCAGGCTGATGGAGCTCCTAGTTGAGGATGCCGACTTTGTCACGATGGCGGCGAGCACCGGGCCGGCCGGGGCCATGCTGGTGCGGGGCGGCCGGATTGCCGCGGTGGGTCCGGCCGAGGAGGTCCGCGCGAGGGCCGGAGCGGGCGCCAGGGTGGTGCGGCTGGACGGCGCCGCCGTGATCCCCGGCCTGATCGACGCGCACTGCCACGTCTCTGACGTCGGCTATCTCGCGGCGGCCGCCGACTGCAGCCAGCCATCCGCGCCGGACATCCCGGCGATCCAGGCCCGGTTGCGGGAAGCCGCCGACCAGACGCCGGAGGGCTCGTGGGTGACCGGCGGCGGGTACGTGGAATACAAGCTCCGCGAGGAACGGCATCCGACCCGCGCCGACCTGGACCAGGCCGTGCCCGGCCGTCCGGCCGTCTTGTACCACACCTCACTGCACGCCTGCGTGCTGAACTCGGCGGCGCTGAAGGCGGCCGGATTGGCCGACCGGCAGCCGGATCCTCCGGGCGGCGCCTTCGGCCGCGACCGCGATGGCCGGCTCGATGGCGTGCTGTACGAACGGCCCATGTTCGAGCTGTTCGAACGCAACCTGCGCCAGGACATCGCCAGGATGGGCGCGGCCGCGCGGGCGAGACTGGTCGAACGGGCGGGACAGCGGCTGGCCGGGT
>JASHVM010000650.1:0-3583 GCA_030044595.1 Streptosporangiaceae bacterium | reverse complement strand
ACGCACGCAAAGTGAGAATCGGTGTGATCATCGCGTTAGGTGAGCCAGGGCCATTTCTTTTATCCCGAACGGACGGCGGTGCGCCGGTCTGGTCAGCGTGTCAGTGGCGTCAGGGGTGTTGCCCCGGACCGTTCGGCCAGAAGGTTTTATGGTTACGCGGAATACCGGCGGTCACCGATAGGCTGAAAGAAAGTGGCGACGATCCGGCTATCACCGGGGAGCCCCCGGAAGAAAGGGCCAGCGCGGCCTGAGTAGAACCGGGCGGGTCCGGCCCGTCACAGCCGGCTCAGAGCGGCCGCCGGGCCGCGGTCGCGCAGACCGGCCGGGCGGCAAGCGAGGTGGTACCGCGGTACGCCCGCGCGGGAGCGGGCGCGTCGTCCTCGCGGCATCGCAGGACGCACCGCGAGGACATGACGATGGCGGCTTCTCCCCGACCAACCCACCCCGACCGACCTCCCGGCTCTCCCCGACCAGCCCACCCCGGCCGGCCTGCCGGTGCTCCTGGCTACCCGCGCTCGGGCGGCGATGACGTGCCCGCCCAGCCGGACTTCCCCGCCCTCGAGCGGGACGTGCTGGAGTACTGGCGGGAGCATGAGGTGTTCCGCGCCTCGGTGCTGCAGCGGCCCGCGGACCGCGAGTTCGTGTTCTACGACGGGCCGCCGTTCGCGAACGGGCTGCCGCACTACGGCCACCTGCTCACCGGCTACGTCAAGGACCTCGTGCCGCGGTTCCGCACCATGCAGGGCCGGCGGGTGGAGCGCCGGTTCGGCTGGGACTGCCACGGCCTGCCGGCCGAGGTCGAGGCCGAACGGCTGCTGGGGATCTCCGGCAAGGCCGACATCTGCGAGATGGGCGTCGAGAAGTTCAACCAGGCCTGCCGCGAGTCGGTGCTGCGGTACACCCGCGAGTGGCAGGACTACGTGACCCGCCAGGCGCGCTGGGTCGACTTCGGCCACGACTACAAGACGCTGGACCTGTCCTACATGGAGAGCGTCATGTGGGCGTTCAAGCAGCTGTGGGACAAGGGCCTGGTCTACCAGGGCTTCAAGGTGCTGCCTTACTGCTGGCGGTGTGAGACCCCGCTGTCCAACCACGAGCTGCGGATGGACGAGGACACCTACGCCGAGCGGCAGGACCCTTCGGTCACGGTCCGGTTCAAGCTGGAGACCGGGGAGTGGCTGCTCGCCTGGACGACCACGCCGTGGACGCTGCCGTCCAACCTGGCCTGCGCGGTCGGCGCGGACATCGGCTACGCCGTGGTCGAGCTGGGCGGCGAGCGCTACATCTTGGCCGAGGACCGGCTGCCCGCGTACCAGGCCGAGTTCGGCCAGGCGGTCCTGGTCGGCCGGCTCAGCGGGGCCGAACTGGCCGGGCGCCGGTACGAGCCGCTGCTGCCTTACCTGGCTGACAGGGGGAAGTTCGGTACCCAGGACGCGTTCCGGGTGCTGGTCTCGGACGAGGTCAGCACCGCCGACGGCACCGGCGTGGTGCACATGGCGCCCGCGTACGGCGAGGTCGACGCGCTGACGTGCCAGGCGGCCGGCATCCCGACGGTGCTCACCGTCGACGAGCGCGGCCGGTTCACCGGCGTGGTGACCGACTTCGAGGGGCAGCACGTCTTCGACGCGAACGCCGCGATCGCCGCCAAGCTGCGCGCGCAGGGCAGCCTGGTGCGCCAGGAGACCTACACCCACTCCTACCCGCACTGCTGGCGCTGCCGTAACGCGCTGATCTACAAGGCCGTGTCGAGCTGGTTCGTGGCGGTCAGCACGTTCCGGGACCGGATGGTCGAGCTCAACCAGGAGATCACCTGGGTGCCTGAGCACGTCAAGGACGGGCAGTTCGGCAAGTGGCTGGCGAACGCGCGGGACTGGTCGATCAGCAGGAACCGGTTCTGGGGCTCGCCGATCCCGGTCTGGCAGAGCGACGACCCGGCGTACCCGCGGACCGACGTGTACGGGTCGCTGGACGAGCTGGAGCGGGACTTCGGCGTCCGGCCTGCTGATCTGCACCGGCCGGCGATCGACGAGCTGACCCGGCCGAACCCCGACGACCCCACCGGGCGGTCGACGATGCGCCGGGTGCCCGAGGTGCTCGACTGCTGGTTTGAGTCCGGGTCGATGCCGTTCGCGCAGGTCCACTACCCGTTCGAGAACCGCGAGTGGTTCGACGGCCACTACCCGGGCGACTTCATCGTCGAGTACATCGGCCAGACCCGCGGCTGGTTCTACACCCTGCACGTGCTGGCCACCGCGCTGTTCGACCGGCCGGCCTTCCGCACCTGCGTCAGCCACGGCATCGTGCTCGGCAACGACGGCCAGAAGATGTCCAAGAGCCTGCGCAACTACCCGGACGTGACCGAGGTCTTCGACCGGTACGGCTCGGACGCGATGCGCTGGTTCCTGATGGCCAGCCCGATCCTGCGCGGCGGGAACCTGATCGTCACCGAGCAGGGCATCAGGGATGCGGTCCGCCAGGCGATCCTGCCGCTGTGGAACAGCTACTACTTCTTCGCCCTGTACGCGAACGCCGAGTCGTACACCGCGCAGCGGTCGACCGGCAGCCAGCACGTGCTGGACCGTTACATCCTGGCCAAGACCCGTTCCGCGGTGACCGAGATCGAGCGGCTGCTCGACGGGTACAACGTCGGCGCCGCCTGCCAGGTGCTCCGGGAGCACCTCGAGGTCCTGACGAACTGGTACATCCGCCGCTCGCGCAGCCGCTTCTGGGCCGGCGAGCGGGCCGCGCTGGACACCTTGTGGACCGTGCTCGAGACCGTCTGCCGGGCCGCCGCGCCGCTGCTGCCGCTGACCGCCGAGGCGATCTGGCGCGGGCTGACCGGCGAGCCCAGCGTGCACCTGACCTGCTGGCCCGACGTCCGCGCCTGGCCCGACGATCCGGACCTGGCCGCGGCGATGGACCTGGTCCGCGTGGTGTGCAGCACCGCGCTCGGCATCCGCAAGGCGCGCCAGCTACGGGTCCGGCTGCCGCTCGCGGCGCTGGTCATCGCGCACCCGGAGGCCGAGTCACTGGCCCCGTATACCGACCTGATCGCCGACGAGGTCAACGTCAAGGCCGTCGAGCTGGCCGACGTGGCCAGCCTCGGCACGTTCGAGCTGGTCGTGAACCCGCGGCTGCTCGGGCCGCGGCTGGGCCCTCGGGTGCAGGAGGTCATCCGGGCGGTCAAGGCGGGCGACTGGGTACGGTCAGGGTCAGGGTCAGGCTCCGGCGAGCGCGTCGTAGCCGCCGGAGTCGAGCTCCAGCCCGGTGAGTACGAGCTGCGGCTGGCCGCCGGCCCGGCGGCCGATCCCGACTCGACCGCGGCCCTGCCCGGCCATGCGGGCCTAGGCGGCAACGGGGGCCTGCCCGGCAACGGGGGCCTGCCCGGCAACGGGGGCCTGGTCGCGCTCGACACGCGGGTGACGCCCGAGCTGGCCGCCGAGGGCACCGCGCGTGACGTGGTGCGCATCGTGCAGCAGGCGCGCAGGGACGCCGGCCTGGCCGTGTCGGACCGGATCCGCCTGGTCATCGGGGCCGACGGCGCGGCGGCCGCGGCCGTCCGCGCGCACGCCGGGTTCGTGGC
>JASHVM010000649.1:0-3025 GCA_030044595.1 Streptosporangiaceae bacterium | reverse complement strand
GCGGAGAGAAGATCTCACCGGCCGCCGTCGACGAGGTCCTGCAGTCCTATCCCGATGTCGAGGACGCCCTGTCGTTCGGCGTCCCGGACGACAAGTACGGAGAAGAGATCTACGCCGCCGTCGTCCTGCGGCCCGGACACGCAGTGACCGAATACGAACTCGCCGACTACGCCCGCACCCGGCTGGCCGCCTTCGAGGTACCGAAGCGGATCTTCTTCCTGACCGATCTCCCCCGCACCGAAAAGGGAACCGATGACCGGCGGAAACTGGCGGCGCTACTCGGGCCGAAGGTGAGGGTGCCTCCCTCGGTCAGCGGCTAGGCAGGCGGAGAAGCGGACAGGTCACAAGACGCCTGGGCTCCCCGGGAAGGCACTCCGGCCCGCTGGTAGTCGGCGGTCACGGTCGGCTTCCTAGTTCCCGCGGCTCTGCGCGGCGGCGGCCCCCGGCTGCCACTTTCGCCAGGTCGCCAGCCGGGACTCGCGGGCCTGGCCTGCGATCGCCGGGTGGTGGCATCCGGCGGACACGGCGTGCGCGGCGGCCACCGTGCGGCGGCGGGATGCACCAACCCTGGCGCTAGGTCTGGTGAGCCGGCATCACGTGAACCTGATGATCTGCCGCCGGTGCTGGCCGTCAACCGCGAGCTGGGGCGGGCCGTTTGCCGTTTGGCGATGGCGGGGCCGAACCGGGCAGGTGCCAGCGGTAGGGCGCGGCGAGGCGGTCCAGCGCGGGCTGGGGTCCCCAAGAGCCGGGAGCGTACGTCTGCACCGGAGGCGGGCTGTCCAGCAGCGGGGCGGAGATCTCCCAGAGGCGTTCGACCGCGCCGGCGCTGGTGAACAGGGACTGGTCGCCGACCATGGCGTCGAGCAGGAGCCGCTCGTAGCCGTCCAGGCCGCAGGCGGCGCAGAACGAGTCGCCGTACCGGAAGGTCATCTGCGCCGGGCCGAGCCGCATCGCGGCGCCGGGTTGCTTGGCCAGGAACCCAGCGGTGATGGAACCGGGATCGGCGAAGTCGATGGTGATCTCGTTACGCCGCCCGTCCGGGGTGCCAGCGGCGTCGACCGGGAACATGCGCAACGGCGGCTCGCGGAACCCCAGCGTCACCAGCTGGCGGCTGGCGGCCATCTGCTTGCCGGACCGCAACAAGAACGGCACCCCGGCCCACCGCCAGTTGTCGATCTCGGCCCGCACCGCCGCGAGGGTTTCGGTCTGCGAGCCCGGTTCTACGCCGGGCTCGCCGGCGTAGCCCGCGTACTGGGCCCGCACCACGTGGGCTACGTCGATCGGCTGGACCGCGTCGAAGACCTTGCCGGTCTCCTGCCGCAGGTGCCTGGCGTCGAAGGAGGTGGGCGGTTCCATGGCCACGAACCCCAGGACCTGGAACAGGTGAGTGACGATCATGTCCCGGTACGCGCCGGTGTGGTCGTAGAAGTCCGCACGCCCCTCGATGGACAGCGTCTCGGGCACGTCGATCTGCACGTAGGCGATGTGCTGACGGTTCCAGACCGGCTCAAACAGGCCGTTGGCGAACCGGAAGGCCAAGATGTTATCGACGGACTCCTTGCCCAGGAAGTGGTCGATCCGGAAGATCTGTGCCTCGTCGAAGGTGGCGTGCACGGTCTGGTTCAGCGCGCGGGCCGAGGCCAGGTCGGTTCCGAACGGCTTCTCGATGATGAGCCGGGACCCGGGCGCCAGGCCTGCGTCACCGAGCAGCCGCACCGTGGGCTCGAAGGCCAGTGGCGGGATGGCGAGGTGGAACAGCCGCCTCGGCGTGCCGCCGATCTGCCGTTCGGCCCGCTCGATGGCCGCGGTCAGCGAGGCTGTCCGGCCAGGCTCTGCGCTCGCGAAGGAGAGCCTGCGCCCGAACGCCTGCCAGGCCTCGCCCGCGGGCGTGCCGGTCCCGAATTCGGCGACCGCCTGACGGGCGAATTGGCCGAACTGCTCATCGGTCAGGCCCCTGCGGGCCGAGCCGATGATCTGGTACCTGTCCGGCATCAAGCCGGCCGCGGCCAGCCGGAACAGGCCCGGCAGCAGCCTGCGCCGGGCCAGGTCGCCGGTCGCGCCGAACAGCACGATGACGTGGTTATCCGGGCGCGCCGCCGAAAGGGTGCGGGTGCCTGCCACCGCGAGCGTCTGCATCTCGTCCTCCGTATGGATCGGCTTCTCTGCTGCCCTGACGGCCCCCGCGCGCCGGGACGGCAGCCGGGAGCACCGCGGTCCGTTCGGCAGGAATGTTCTTATTCCGAACGGGCGGTGGTGCGCGCCCACAGCCTGGGCATGACCGAGCCTTCCCGCCGCCTTGGTGAGCCGGCGTCACATGGTCCTGGTGATTTGCCGGACACCCCAGGCGCGTCGGGCGCTGGCGGCGGCGCTGCGAATCATCTGAACGTAGTGATGCCCGATCACCAAACCGGGCGTGAGGCTTAGCGCAACCGACGGACCGGGGTCAACGTTGAGCCGGCGCTCCGTGACCGCCAGCCCCGTCCGCCCACGCCGCCGGTAGCCATAGGAGGAGCCATGACACAAGGGCCGGCCCACCCGGGCGCGCTGCCTGCCGGCCGGGGCCGGCGCCTCGGCTTTACGCTCGCCGCGGTGGTACTGACCGCGATGATGCTCGGCGGCACGCTGCCCATCCCGCTGTACGTGCTGTACGAACCCAAGATGGGCTTCGGCCCGCAAGGGGTCACCGTGGTCTTCGCCGCCTACGTCGTCGGGACGCTCGTTGCCCTGCTGGGCTTCGGTGATCTCAGCGACCATGTCGGGCGCAAGAAGGTGCTGGGCATCGCGATCGCAGCCGCGGCGGTGAGCACGGCGATCTTCCTGTCAGCGACCTCGACCGGCGAACTGATCGCGGCCCGGCTGATCAGCGGGCTGGCGGCGGGGTTTGCGACCGGGACCGTCACCGCTGCGCTCGCCGAGCTGCATCCGCGGGCGGACCGGCGGCGCGCGGCCGTGGTGGCCTCGGGCGCCAACCTGACCGGGCTGGGGCTGGGACCGCTGGTGGCCGGCCTGTTCGCCCAGTACCTGC